>JBEOKH010000148.1:0-22108 GCA_040275625.1 Thauera sp.
ACCCGGGACGCGCTCGCCGCGGCGGGGATCGACGCGGAGCTCGTCCCCGACCCGGCGGTCCTCGTCGAGCGCCTGCTCGCCGCCGAGGTGGCACGCCACGCCGCGATGGGAGAACCCGCGGTGCTGCGGGCGCGGTTCGCGCAGGGCTACGTGGCGGTGCAACTCGCGGCGGAACTCGGCGACGACGCCACCCTCACCGTGCTCGCGGACGATCTTGCCGCGATCTCCCGCGACCATGGCCTGGACGTGGTGCTGTTCTGCGCCGGACGCGCGCCCTGGCACGACGCCCCGGAGGTACTGCAGCGCCTGCGCCGCCACCTGCCCGATCCCGAATCCGCGGTGG
Source organism: Thauera sp. (assembly GCA_040275625.1). Classification (GTDB taxonomy): domain Bacteria; phylum Pseudomonadota; class Gammaproteobacteria; order Burkholderiales; family Rhodocyclaceae; genus Thauera. Next base: position 344 of record JBEOKH010000148.1, read on the forward strand.
TCGCCGAGTCCCGCCACCTCCTCGACCTGTGCGCGCTGATCGCCAACGCCGCGCTGTGCTGCGCGAGCAGCCTGCACGCACGCATCGTAGCCGACGCCTTCGCACGCCCCGCGATCAGCCTCGCCGGCGGCGCGCAGCAGGGCGCCAAACTGCGCGCCTGGCTCGACACCTGGTACGCACCGCAGCGCCATCACCTGGCCGTGCCGGGGAACCTCCGCGCGCTCGCCCACTCCGTGCTGAACGAAGCGCCTGCCAAACGCAAGGCACAGGCCGCGCGCCTCGCCGACCTCGCCGAGGCGGCGGCGCGCGCCGCCTACGCCCAACTTTTCGATCCGATCGACCCCGAGGACAAGACCCCATGACCGATCTCTTCACCCCGCTCCAGGCCGGCGATCTCGCCTTGCCCAACCGCATCCTGATGGCCCCGCTCACGCGCTGCCGCGCCGAGGCCGGCCACGTGCCGGGCGAGCTGATGGCCGCCCACTACGCCCAGCGCGCCAGCGCCGGCCTGCTGATCGCCGAGGCGACGATGGCAATGGAGGGCAACTCCGCGTTCTGGCACGAGCCCGGCATCCACTCCGAGGCCCAGGTCGCCGGCTGGAGGAAGGTCACCGACGCGGTGCACGCCGCCGGCGGGCGCATCGTGCTGCAGGTCTGGCACGGCGGCCGCGCCTGCCACCCCTTGCTCAACGACGGCCGCCAGCCGGTCGCGCCCAGCCCGCTCGCGATCAGCGGCGACGAGGTCCATACGCCGCAGGGCAAGCAGCCCTACGTGGTGCCGCGCGAGCTGCGCGACGACGAGCTGCCGGCCATCGTCGCCGGCTTTGCGCGCGCGGCCGAGAACGCACGCGCCGCCGGCTTCGACGGCGTGGAAGTGCATGGCGCCAACGGCTACCTGCTCGACGAGTTCCTGCGCGACGGCAGCAACAAGCGCAGCGGCCCCTACGGCGGCCCGCGCGAGCACCGCGCGCGCCTGCTCTTCGAGGTGCTCGATGCAGTATGCAAGGTGTGGGGCAGCGGCCGCGTCGGCGTACGCCTGTCGCCGCTCAACAGCTACAACGACATGATCGACAGCGACCCGACCGGCTTGACCACCTGGCTCGCCGGCTGCCTCAACGACTGGCGCCTCGCCTACCTGCACCTGATGCGCGGCGACTTCTTCGGCCAGCAGCACGGCGACGTGGTGACGCCGGCACGCGCAGCCTTCCGTGGCGTGCTGGTCGGCAACATGGGCTACTCCGCAGACGAGGCCAGCGCCGCGATCGCCGCCGGCCAGCTCGACGCGGTCGCCTTCGGCACCGCCTTCCTCGCCAACCCCGACCTGCCCGAGCGCATCCGCCGCGGGGCCGCGCTCAACGCACCCGATCCGGCGACTTTCTACACCCCTGGGCCGCAGGGTTACACCGACTATCCGACGCTGGCGGCAAGCGCGTAGTCCCGGTCCGCCCGCGCCGGTACCCCTGCGCGGGCGGACCGACCCGCCTCAAGCCGCCACCAGGCGGCGAAAGACGCCGAAGCTCCACTGCGCGCCCACGGTCAGCACCACCACGCGCAGCACATGGCACACGGTGACCAGGGGCACACCGAGCTGCAGGATCTTGGCGGTGATGCACATCTCCGACACCCCGCCGGGTGCGGTCGCCAGCGCCAGCGTCGGCAGCGGCACCTCCGACACCAGGCCGAGCAGGGCCGAGAGTGCGAACGCGAGCACGATCGACATCGCCCCGGTGAGCGCCGCCACGCTCATGAAACGCGGCGCGGCGCGGAAGAAGGCGCGCGAGAAACGGCAGCCCAGGGCGCAGCCGATCAGCAGTTGGCCGCCGTTGACCACCCAGCCCGGCAGCGCCGAGAGCGGCACGCCAGCCAGCGTCGCCAGCGCCACGCCGAGCAGCGGCCCGAGCACCCACGCGTTGGCGATGCGCAGCAGCTTGAACGTGCCCACCCCGAGCAGGCTCGCCCCCACCAGCAGCGGGAAGTGCTGTGCATCCACCTCGCGCGCCAGGGGCACGTAGACGTCGCTGCCCTGCACCCCGGCGAAGGTGAGCGCGAAGGGCAGCACCGACACCACCATCATGACCCGGATGGCGTGCGCCGCGGCGATGCGGTCCACCGCGCCGCCATGGCGGTCGGCGAGGCTGGCCATCTCCGAGGCGCCGCCCGGCAGGGCCGCGAAGAACGCGGTCGGTGCATCCACCCCGCCGAGGCGCAACAGGATGGCGGCGTAGGCCATGCCGAGCACCAGCGAGCCGAGAGCGGCGGCGACCACCAGCGGCGCATGGAGGCCGAGCTGGGCCACCACCTCGGGACTGAAATACAGTCCGAGCGCCGCCCCGATCGCCCATTGCCCGCTCTGGCGCCCGCCCGGAAGCGGACGCAGGTCGATGTCGGCCATGCGTGCACCGGCCACGGCGAACAGCGGACCGATCATCCACGGCAGCGGCAGTTGCAGGCCTTCGGCCAGCCAGCCGGCGAGCGTGGCGAGCATGAGGGTGGGGACGACCTGGCGCCAGGCGGTGAGACGGAGTGCGGAGAGGACGGACATCGGCGGGAAATCGGGACGGAACGGGGGGGCGAGGCGGCGCGGGACGAAACGCGATCGGAAATCACGATCCGCGGCGGCGACTGGGGAGGATCGAAAGGGCGGCGGTCACTCGGAAACCGGCCGGGTCGCCGCATCCCACTGGCGCAGGAAGGCCTGCTTCTTGGCCTGGTCCTGGTAGGCGAGCAGCCCCGAGCCGATGCGGATCGGACGGAAGACATGCTGCAGGTTCTGGTGGAGCAGGGCCGCAGCACTGTCCGCCCCTGCGCTGCCGGCGTCGGTGCGCACCGGCAGCAGACCGAGATTGGCGGCGAGCAGGGCCTGACCACGGGTCGACAGCAGGTGATCGAGCCACAGGCGCGCGGCCGCCGGATGACGGGCGCCGCGCATGATGAAAGCGACCCGGCTCAGCACCAGGGTGTAATCCTGCGGCAGCGCCACGCCGAGCGCCGGATCGCTGCGCGCACGCCGGTGCGCATACGAGCCGAGCACGTTGTAGGCGAGCACCAGCTTGCCCGCGGCGACGCGATCGAGCATCTCGCTGCTCACCGCATGCTGCTCCAGGCCCTGTCGGCCCATGCCGCGGGCGAGCTGCCAGAACACGATCGGGTTGGCCTGCGCGTCCTGCGAGTGCAGCAGCAGGCCGAGGCCGGAGCGCCCGGGGTCGTAGGTGGCGATACGCCCGCGCAGCTGCACCGGGTCGCGATCGAGCAGACGGATCAGCGCCGCGTGGCTGTCGGGGACGTCGGCGTCGCCGAGCAGACGCTTGTTGTAGACGATCACCGCCGGCTCGTAGGTGGTGCCGAAGGCCTCGTCCTTCCACACCGCCCAGCGCGGCAGCGCCGCGGTCTCGGCGGAGCGGTGCGGCTGGGCGTGGCCGTCGTTGACCAGCTTGACCTGGAGGTCCATCGCCGAACTCCACACCACGTCGGCACCGGCCACCCCGCGCTGGGCCTCGTCAACCACGCGCGCATGGAGTTCTGCCGAGTGCATGTCGTGGTACTGCACCCGGACACCCGGATGCAGGGCCTCGAAGTCGTCGATGACCGGCTTCACCACCTCGAGGTCGGTCGCCGCATAGACGACGACCACGCCCTCGAGGCGGGCCTGCGCGAAGCGGTCGGCGATCTGCTCGGCCTGCGCCGGCCCCGTCGCCGTGGCCACCGCCACCAACGCCAGCAAGGTCTTCAGCCAAGCGCCTGCACCCCTGCTCGTCATTGCCCCATCCTCCTCGTGATCCGCATGCACGCTCGTCCACCCGCGATCCACGGAATATCCCGCATTCGGCGGCTTGGACGCACCCCGGCTTTGCGCCGATAATCCCGCGCACGCCTTTCGATTCACTTTCACCGGGAACACCGATGCGCCTGTTGCTGGTCGAGGACCACGCCGAACTCGCCGAATGGGTGGCACGCTCGCTGCGCCAGGGTGGTTTCGTGCTCGATGTGCTCAATCGTGGCGACCACGCCGACCAGGCCTTGCGCACCGAGCGCTACGACCTGCTGATCCTCGACCTGTCCCTGCCCGGGCTGGACGGCCTCGAAGTGCTGCGCCGCCTGCGCAGCCGCGAGAGCGGGCCGGACAAGCCAGCGCCCACACCGGTTCTGGTGCTCACCGCGCGCGGCAGCACCGAGGAGCGCGTGCACGGGCTCAACCTCGGCGCCGACGATTATCTGCCGAAACCCTTCGAGCTCGCCGAACTCGAGGCACGCATCAAGGCGCTGCTGCGCCGCGCCGGCAACCAGGTGCCGCTGATGCGCCTGGGCCGCCTCGAGTTCGACACCACCACGCGCATGGCTGCGGTGGCCGGCCAGCCGCTGGCGCTGACTCCGCGCGAACTGGCCGTTCTCGAAGCGCTGCTGGCGCGCGTCGGTCGCCCGGTGGCGCGCGAGGCGCTGTTCGAGAAGGTGTTCGAGTTCGATGCCGACGCGCGTGTGGAGGCGATCGAGATCTACGTCTCGCGCCTGCGCAAGAAGCTCGAAGGCGCGGGCGTGGCGATCAACACGCTGCGCGGGCTCGGCTACCTGCTCGCCGAGAAGCCGGCAGCCTGACATGGCCGGCGCCTCCGGCCGCGGACCGGCAAGCCTCGGCACGGTCGATCGCGAGCGGGTGGAGGCCGACAGTGTCACGGTCGTGACTGCGCCGGTGCACGGCGGCAGCCTGCGCAGACGCGTCCTGGTCTGGCTGCTGCCGCCGCTCGCGGTGCTGCTCCTCATCAACGCCTTCTTCACTCATCGCAGCGCGCTCGACGCGGTGAACCAGGCCTACGACCGCACGCTCACCGCCTCGGTGCGCGCGATCGGCGAACGCACCCACTCGCTCGCCGGCCAGATCCAGGTGGACATCCCCTACGCCGCCTTCGAGGGCTTCGAGGCCGATGCCGCCGAGCGCATCTTCCATGCCGTATTCGACCCCGCCGGCGGTCTGGTCACCGGCTACGCCGACCTGCGCCCCCCGGCACTTCCCGCAGACGACGGAAGCGTGCGCATCTTCGACCTGCCCTACGCGGGCGAGACGGTGCGCCTGGCGGCGATGCGCAAGCGCCTCTACGACCCCGCGCTGCGCGGCGGCGACGCGGTGCTGATCGTGTTCGCCGAAACCACCGGCGCACGCCGGGCGCTGGCGCGCGATCTTTTCATCGCCAGCCTGCAGCGCCAGTCGCTGCTGGTGGTGGTCGGTGCGATCCTGGTGCTGGCCGCGCTCGGCACCGCCTTCCGTCCACTGCTGCGCGTGCGCGACCACATGCGCGCGCGCGACGAGGAGGATCTCACCCCAGTGCGCATGGAACGCGTGCCGAGCGAGATCGCGCCGCTGATCGACGCCATCAACCATCACATGGAGCGCCTCTCGGCGATGCTCGCTGCGCGCCGGCGCTTCCTCGCCGACGCCGCGCACCAGATCCGCACCCCGCTCGCGGTGCTCACCACCCAGGCCGAATACGGCCTGCGCCAGAGCGACCCGGAGGAGATGCTGGAGACCTTCGCCAGCCTGCTGCGCAGCACGCGCGCGGCGCGCCGGCTGGCCAACCAGATGCTGACCCTGTCGCGCGCCGAAGCAGTGAACGGACTGATCGGCGAACGCGCCGTGCTCGACCTCGCCGGCCTCGTCAAGGACGTCGCGATGGAGCTCGCCCCGCTCGCCCTCAAGCGCGACATCGACCTCGCCTACGAGGGCATCGGCCACGCCCTGACCATGCAGGGCAACGCGCCGATGCTGCGCGAGATGGTGTCCAACCTGCTCGACAACGCCATCCGCTACAGCCCGCCCGACTCTGCGGTGACCGTCGCCGTCGCCACCTTCGGCGCGGACGCGGTGGTGAGCGTCTGCGACCAGGGACCGGGCATCCCCGCAGCCGAGCGCGAGCGCGTGTTCCAGCGCTTCTACCGCATCCTCGGCCAGGGCGACAGCGAAGGCAGCGGGCTGGGCCTGGCGATCGTGCGCGAGATCGCGCTCGCCCATGGTGGCCGCGTCACGCTGCGCGACGGTGGCGACGGGCGCGGGCTGTGCGTGGAAGTCGAACTGCCGCTCGGCAGCCCGTCGCGCGCCTGAACAACCATCTTCTCCCCATGCCCCGGGCGTACTGAAAGCCGATCGAAAGGCGGGGGCGCTGCAATGCGCCCCGCGCGTCCGGTCCATCCGGCGCGCATCCAAACGATCGAGGAGACTCCCATGCATCGCCTTTCCGCGCCGGTCCTGGTGGCCGCCGCCCTTGCCGCGCCATCGCTCGCCCTGGCTCAATCCAATGTCACCGTCTACGGCCTGATCGACCTCAACCTCGGCTACGAAAAGTCCGGGTCGCAGCGCTACGAGGGGGTTGGCCACGGCGAACTCAATGGCTCGCGCCTCGGCTTTCGCGGCACCGAGGACCTCGGCAACGGCAACAAGGCCCTGTTCGTGCTCGAGAGCGGCTTCGACCCCTCGACCGGCATCGCCGAGCAGGGCGGCAGGCTGTTCGGCCGCCAGTCCTTCGTCGGCCTGGAGGACGGCCTCGGGCGCGTGACCCTCGGCCGACAGTATTCCCCGGCCTTCACCGCGCTCGACCCCTTCGACGCCACCGGCAACGCCGACCGCAGCGCCGGCCTGCTGATCCGCAAGGCCGGCGCGGTCAAGCCCGCCTACGAGGTGCGCTTCGACAACATGATCAAGTACCGCTCCGCCAAGCTCTCCGGTTTCGAGCTCGAGGGCGGCTACTGGTTCGGCAAGGAGACCGGCACCGACTCGAGCGCGCGCCAGGAAGGCGACGGCCACGGCATCGCGGCGCTCTACGCCAATGGCGCACTCGCCGGCTCGCTGGTCACCCAGACCGTGCAGCGCGACGCCAGCGGCGGCAAGGTGCGCACTGATGGTTTCGCCCTGTCCTACGACTTCGGCATCGTCAAGCCCTATTTCGCCTGGTCGCAGGACAAGGAACGCGGCAGCGTGGGCAATGGCAAGGCGCGGAGCTGGGACCTCAGCGCCGAGATCCGCCTGAACCCGGCGAACACGGTGGCGATCAGCTACGCCGACCGCGACGAATCCGACGGCGCCGCGAGCGAGGACGCCAGCGGCTGGTCGGCCTACTACCTGCACGCGCTCTCCAAGCGCACCACGCTGTACGCCGGCTATTCGCAGCTCGACAACGAGAGCGGCGCCAACTACGCGATCGGCAACCTGAGCCCGGCCGCCGGTGACAAGCACCAGGTGATGATGGCCGGCATGCGCCACCGCTTCTGAACGCGCCCACCACGCTCCACCGCACGCAGGGCAGGCGAACCCGGGCAAGCACGCCCGGGTTCGCCTGCCCGGTGCGTTTACCGGCCGTCCGTCAGCGCTCGACACGGCCCCTTACCCCGCACCCGGGCGCACACTGCCCGGGACACCTCCACCCTTCCCTTACCAAGGCGCCACACCATGAACCAGGCCCCCGCCCAACCCCGCGGTGAACCCGCGATCCGCACCATCGCCATGCCGGCCGACGCCAACCCCGCCGGCGACATCTTCGGCGGCTGGCTGATGGCGCAGATGGACCTCGCCGCCGGCAACGTCGCCGCCCGCCGCGCCCGCAGCCGCTGCGCGACCGTGTCGGTGGACCGCATCACCTTCCTGCGCCCGGTGTTCATCGGCGACGAGGTCAGCCTGTACGCCGAGATCGTGCGCCTCGGGCGCAGCTCGATGACCATCCAGGTCGAAGCCTGGCGCCGCTCGCGCGACGGCGAGGAACAGGTCAAGGTCACCGACGCCAGCTTCGTCTTCGTCGCCCTCGACCAGGGCGGAAGGCCGCGGGTGATCGACCCTGTGCCTGCGCCGAGCTCGGCACGCTGAGCCCGGCCCGCTGCAGGGCGCCTTGGCCGGCGACACGGCGGGCGATGTGGCGCAGAAAGGTTCGCGGCGAATGGATCGGTTTCTGTAGGAGCGGCGGCAGCCGCGAATTGGACGCTGCCGATGCGCTCGGCGCCGATTCGGGCGCTGATTCGGGCGCTGTGTTCGCGGCTGCCGCCGCTCCTACAGAAGTCTGTTGCGCCTTGGCAGGGGCCGCCGCGAAACGCTTGACTCTTCCTCGCCCGACACGGCGATCCGGCGCACCCGCAAAAAATGAGCGCCCGCAGGCGCTCATCGAAAGTGCAGCGAGCCCGGACAGAGACTCACCGCGATCGCGGATTCCGGTTATGGGAGGAGAACCCCGGAATCCGTGGGGGTGAACCTCGCGATCAGGCGGCCACCGCCTTGCGCTGCTCGAGCATGCGCATCAGGCGCGGCCCCGCCAGCATCCCCAGCGCGGCCACCCACAGGCCGATCGAGATCGGGCTGGCGAACAGCACGCCCACATCGCCGTCGCTGATCGACAGGGCGCGGCGCAGGTTCTGTTCCATCATGTCGCCGAGCACGAAGCCGAGGATGAAGGGCGCGATCGGGAAGTTCATCACCCGCAGCAGATAGCCGGCACCGCCGATCAGGGTGCCGAGGATCAGGTCGAAGGTGGTGCCATGGACCGCATACACGCCCACCAGCGAGATCGCCGCCACGCCCGGCACCAGCAGCCAGTTGGGAATCGACAGGAACTTCACGAACAGGCGGATCAGCGGGATGTTGAGCACCAGCAGCATCACGTTGGCGATGAAGAGCGAGGCGATCAGGCCCCACACGATCACCGGCTGGTCCTGGAACAGGGTCGGGCCGGGCGTGATGTTGTACAGCGTGAGCGCACCGATCATCACCGCCGTGGTGCCCGAACCCGGCACGCCCAGGGTCAGCATCGGCACCAGCGAGCCGTTGGCCGAGGCGTTGTTGGCCGCCTCGGGTGCCGCCACGCCGCGGATGTCGCCGTTGCCGAACTGGTGATCCTTGCCCGCCATGCGGCGCTCCATCGCGTAGCACATCGCCGAGGCGATGGTGGCGCCGGCACCGGGCAGCACGCCGATGAAGAAGCCCGAGAAGGCCGAACGCAGCATGGTCCACTTGGCCAGCATCAGCTCCTTCATGCTGAACATCAGACGGCCGGTGAGGGTGATCGGCTCGCTCGCGGTGTGTTCGTTCTGCAGCATCAGCATCAGCTCGCTGACCGCGAACAGACCAATCACGATGACGATGAAGGGGATGCCGTCCTGCAGGTGCAGCATGTCGAAGGTGTAGCGATAGACACCGCTGTTGGCGTCGATGCCCACGGTCGACAGCAACAGGCCGATCAGGCACGCGGTCATCGCCTTGGGCAGCGAGTCGCCGACCAGGCCACCGAGGCAGGACAGTGCCAGCACCATCAGCGCGAAGTACTCCGCCGGGCCGAAGGCGATCGCCCATTCGGCGAGCAGCGGCGCGAAGGCGACGATGCCGATGGTGGCGACCAGGGCGCCGGTGAAGGAGGCGAGCGCCGACATCGACAGCGCCGGGCCGGCGAGGCCCTTCTTCGCCATCGGGTAGCCGTCGAGCGTGGTCATCACCGCCCCGGCGTCGCCGGGCACGTTGATCAGGATCGCGGAGATGCGCCCGCCGTACTCGCAACCGGCATACACCGCGCACAGCAGGATCAGCGCGGATTCGGGCGGCAGCTTCATCGCGAACGCGATCGGCAGCAGGATGGCGACGCCGTTGATCGGGCCGAGGCCGGGCAGCAGCCCGACCACGGTACCGATGAAGCAGCCGATCAGCGCGATCATCAGGTTTTCCGGCGTGCCGGCGACGGCGAAGCCGTCCATCAGGAGTGACAAGGTTTCCATGGTTTACCCCAGGATGCCGTTGAGCCATAGCCCGGTCGGCAGGGCGACGTCGAGCAGGCGGTCGAAGAAGAAGAACATGCCCACGCCCAGGCCGATGCCGCCGACGATGCCCTGCTTCCAGCTGCCGCCGAAGAAGCGCGCCACCGGGACGGTCATCAGCGCGGTCGCGATCGTGAAGCCGAGCTTGTCGAAGAGCAGCGCATAGACGAGCACGATGAGGAACAGCAGGCCGATGCGCTTGAGCACCGGCGGCGGCGCCCACACGGTCTCGCCCTTCTTCTCCAGGATCAGCGCGATCGCGCTGATGCCGAGCAGGAACAGCACCAGCAGCGGGAAGGCACGCGGCCCCACCGGCTCGTAGGACATCGGCGCCTGCAGGTCCCAGCCGATCCAGATGCCGGCCAGGCTCACCAGCAGCAGCACGCCGCCGAAGATTCTTTCACTCATGGTCGAACTCCAGTGTGCCGCCAGTGCCGGGTCCGCTTCGGGCTCCGGCAGGCGGGCAGGGTTTGCGGAGGAGGCTTACTGGGCCGTGAGGCCGAGCTCGACGGCGAGCTTCTTGAAGCGCTGCACTTCCTGCTTCACGTACTCGGTCGCCGCCGCGCCGGTGCGGGCGAAGGGGAACAGGCCGCGCTCGGCGCGCAGCTTGTCGAACTCCGGCGTGGCCAGCATCTTGTCGAAGGTCGCCACCCACCAGGCGTAGTCCGCATCCGCAACCTTGGGGCCCACGTAGTAGCCACGGGCGATGGTCCAGTCGACCTTGTAGCCCTGCTCGATCGCGGTCGGGATCGCCGCCAGTTCACCCGGCAGGCGCTCGGGGGCGAGCACCGCGAGCACGCGCACGCGACCGCCCTTCAGGTGCGCCGCCACTTCGGAGGCGTCGCCCGAATACACCTGCACATGGCCGCCCATCAGCGCGGTTATCGCCTCGCCGCCGCCCTCGAAGGCGACGTAGCGCATCGACTTGGGATTGACCCCCGCCTCACGCGCGATCAGCGCCGATTTCATCCAGTCCTGGCTGCCGACCGAGCCGCCCGCGCCGTACACCACCTTGCCCGGATTGGCACGGGTGGCCTCGATCAGGTCCTTGAGGCTCTGGAAGGGCGAGTCGGCACGCACGATGATCGCGCCGTAGTCGGCACCGACCGCAGCGACCCACTTCACGTCGTCCTCGGTGTACTTGCCGAACTTGCCAATCGCCAGGTTCAGGAAGGAGCCGCCGGAGAAGGCGACCACCGTGCCACCCTCGGCCGGACGGTTGGCGATCACCGTGTTGTACGCCACCGCGCCGATGCCGCCGGGCATGTAGGTGACGCGCATCGGCGCCTCGAGGTAGCCGTTCTGCAGCGCGCTCTGCACCAGCTTGCAGGTGAGGTCGAAGCCGCCGCCGGGCTTGGCGGGGGCGATGCATTCGGGCTTTTCGGGAGCAGCGTGGACGACGCCGGCGGCGACGGTGGCGAGCACCGCGGTCGCAGCGGCAAACAGGGTCTTCTTGAGCAGCATGACGATCTCCTCCGTATTGGAATGTGTTCGCTGCGCGGCGGACACGGGCCGCCTCGCAGGGTGAGACGGACGATACGGAGGAGGGCTTTCGAATGCCTTTCAGTGAAGCCGCTCGGCAGAAGTGCCGGGCAAGCAGGATCACATCAGCCCGACACCACGCAGGAGCGAGACGCCGACGCTGGTGGTGAAGAGCGAGCCGAGCGTGGTCAGCGCGATGATGTTGGCGGCCAGCGTGGCGTTGCCGCCCATCGCCCGCACCATCGCATAGCTCGCCGCCGCCGACGGCGCCGAGGCCATCAGCATCAGCACGCCCAGCTCCATGCCGCGAAAGCCCGCCGCCCACGCGCCGAGCGTGAACATCAGCGGCATCGCCACCAGCTTGCCGGTCGCGGCCAGCATCGTATTGCCTGCCTCCGCGCGCAGGCTGCGAAAATCCAGCGTCGCGCCGGTGCACAGCAGGGCGAGCGGCAGCGTCATGTCGGCGATGTAGCCGGCTGCCTTCATCGCCACCGTGGGCAGTGGAATGGCGAATGCCGACACCGGCAGCGCGAGCAGGATGCCGAGGATCAGCGGATTGGTGGCGATGCCGCGCACCACCTTGCCCACGCCCTGGCTGCGGTGCAGCGAGCGGCTGAGCGTGATCACGGCGAGGATATTGACCTGGATGGTCAGCACACCGACGTAGAGCGAAGCCATCGTCAGCCCGGCCTCGCCGTAAGCATTGGCGCAGTAGGCCAGCCCGACCACACCGAAGTTCGAGCGAAAGGCACCCTGCACCACCACCCCGCGGTCACGCGCCGGCTGCACCACGAACGACGCCAGCGCCTCCATCAGCAGCCAGATCGCCACCGTCGCCACCACGCCGTAGCCCAGCATGCCGGCGCTCGCCGAGTCGGCGATGCGCGTGCGCGCGATGCTGACGAACAGCATGGTCGGCAGCCCGATCGCGAACACCAGGCGCGCGCCGGCCTCGATGAAACCATCGGTTATCAGCCCGATCCGGCGCAACAACATGCCGAGGCCGAGCAGCACGAAGATCGGCCCGGTGACCCCGAGGGAAAAATCGAGCAGGGCGAGAAAAGCGGACATCGGCAGTCTTTTTGTGCGGGCGGCGGGACGCGAACCGCCGCCGGGAAAGGGGATGCAATTCAGCGCGGCGGCCGTCGCTTCCGGCGCCAGGCCCGCCCGTGTCCGGCGCCCGCCTCAGGGCCTCAGCACGAACAGCAGCGCCGACAGCGTCGCCACCGACACCAGCGTGGACAGGAACACCGCCGAGGCCACGGTGGACTGGCACGCACCGTAGCGCTGCGCGAACAGGTAGGGCGTGATCCCCGCCGGCAGCGCCGCCAGCAGCACGCCGGTCGCCACCCACAAGGGCGGAACGTCGAACACCTGGGTGGCGAGCAGCCACATGATCAGCGGGTGCAGCACGGTCTTCAGCCCCACCAGCAGCGCCGGTTCGCGCAGGTTGCCGCCCAGGCTGTAGCGCGCCAGCGAGGCGCCGAGCGCGAACAGCGCACACGGCGTCGCCGCGCTGCCCAGGCCCTTGGCGACCGCGTCGAGCGGACCAGGGATGTCGATGCCGAGCAGCGCGAACGCCAGCCCGCAGGACAGGCCCCAGATGATCGGCGTCGCCAGCACGCTCTTCGCGAGCTTCAGCAGCATCGCGCCGGGCGACTGCTGGCCGCCTCGCCCCGCCTCGATCAGCGCGGTCGTCGTCGGCAGCAGCAGCAGGCTGTGGCAGGCGATTATCACGAACAGCGGGAGGGCGGCGGACGGGCCGTAGGCGGTCATCACCAGCGGAATGCCGAGCATGCCGGTGTTGGAGAAGCCCGCCCCCAGCCCGAGCACCGCCTGCTCGTCGAGCCGACGCCCGAACAGGATCCGCGCGCCCACCATCGCCAGCGCATAAACGCCGAAGGCGCCGATGTAATAGGACAGCAGGTAGCCCCACGGCATGGCGTCGGGCAGCTCGGCCTGCGCGATGGCACGAAACAGCATCAGCGGCAGCGCGAAGTTGAAGACGAACAGCGACAGCCCGCGGTTGGCCGCCTCGTCGAACGCGCCATGGCGGGCCGCCGCGTAGCCGAGGCCGAGCGTGCCGAATACCGGCAGGATGATGCCGAAGATGATGTCCATTCAGGCGTTCATGCGGGCGCAACTGCGGCGCTGTAGGGGTCAACCGGCGCTCGAGCGCCGGGGCGAACCCGCATGATGCCCGCACACCGCGCTGCGGTGCAGTCGTAGCAACACCGATGGGGGACAATCAGGCGTCCCGCCGGGCGGGGGTTCGACCCGAAGCGCGGGATACCGGATCAAGCTCGCGCCAGGCCCATGCGCAGCACCGCTGCCACGTTGCGCGCGGTCAGTTCGACATTGGCCGCTGCGTCGCGCAGCGCCTCGTCGAGCGCGCACGGCTTGCTCAGCACACTGAACACCGCGTCGATGCCGTGCTCGTGCACCACGCCCACGTTGGCGCCGAGCGCGCCGGCGATGCCGATCACCGGCTTGCCGTGGCGCTTGGCGATGCGGGCGACGCCGATCGGGGTCTTGCCGTGCACCGTCTGGAAGTCGATGCGGCCCTCGCCGGTGATCACCAGGTCAGCGTCGCGCACATGGGCGTCGAGGTCGACCGCGGCGGTGACGATCTCGATGCCGGGCTTGAGCGTCGCGCCGAAGAAGGCCACCATCGCCGCCCCCATGCCGCCAGCCGCACCGGCGCCCGGCACCTGATCCACCGCCACGCCGAGGTCGCGCTCGACGATGCGGGCCAGGCGGCCGAGGTTGGCGTCGAGCACCTGCACCATCTCGGGCGTGGCGCCCTTCTGCGGGCCGAACACGGCGGAGGCGCCGCGCGCGCCGGTGAGCGGGTTGTCCACGTCGCAGGCGACTTCGATGCTGCATTCGGCGAGGCGCGCATCGAGCGCGGTGACGTCGATGCGTTCCAGACGCGCGAGATCGCCACCGCTACCGTCGAGGTCCCGGCCGTGGGCATCGAGCAGTCGCGCACCGAGCGCCTGCACCATGCCGGCGCCGCCGTCGTTGGTGGCGCTGCCGCCGATGCCGAGGATGAAGCGGCGCGCGCCCGCATCCAGCGCGGCACGGATCAGCTCGCCGGTGCCGCACGAGCTGGTGCGCAGCGGGTTGCGAGCAGCCGGCGGCACCAGCATCAGGCCGCTGGCGGCGGCCATCTCGATGACCGCGGTGTCGCCGTCGCCGGTGAGGCCATAGAAAGCCTCGACGGGCTCGCCGAGCGGGCCGCTGACCGTGACGATCTCCTTGCGCCCACCGGTCGCTGCGACCATCGCGTCCACCGTGCCCTCGCCGCCGTCGGCGACCGGCACCAGCACGTAGTCGGCGGCGGGGAAGACCTGGCGAAAGCCGGCTTTGACCGCCTGCGCGACTTCGAGCGCGGACAGGCTTTCCTTGTATGAATCGGGGGCGATGACGATCTTCATGGCGGGTGTCTCCGGTCTATTTTTTCATGCCGGCAAGCGCGGCAGGTAGACGCGAGCTTAGGCGCTCTCTGCAGCGCTGTATTCGTAATTTTTTACAAACTTAATCCTATTAATAGGAATTTTTTTGTATAAATTTACTATTTATCCGCTCCACCCAGCTCGAGCCCGATGAACAGCAACAGGCAATTGTCGAGACGGGCAAGATCCAGCCCGGTGAGCTCGGCAATCCGCCGCAGGCGGTAGTCCAGGGTGTTGCGATGCACATGCAGGGCCGCTGCGCTCGGCGCGATCTTCATGTCGTGGGCGAACCAGACCGCGAGCGTGCGCCGCAGCTGGCCATCACGGTCGTGGGCGGCGAGGCGCTGCAGCGGGCGCTGCAGTTCGTCCGCGCGCCAGCCTTCGGCGAGGCCGGCAAGCAGCACGGCGAGCGTGAGGTCGGCGTAACAGTGCAGGGCGACCTCGGGCTGACGACGACGGCCTACACGCAGGGTGGCGCGCGCCGACTGCCACGAACGCACCAGACCCTCACCCACGACGCTGACGAACAAGCCCCCGAGGGCGAAACGCGCACGGCCACCGTCCGCAGCCAGCCGTGCCTGCAGGCGTTCGACGCGCGCACGCAGCCGGGAGGGTTCGCCCTCGCCGGGCTGAACCGGCAATAGCACGGCCAGTTCGCGCAGCGACACCGGCGCCGACAGCACGCCGGGCTCGAGCGCCGACAGTTGCCGCTGCAGGCGCTGCTGCGCGGCCAGCAGCGCGTCCGCCGCCAGCGCCGGCGCATCGATATCGATCAGCAGCGCCACCCGCGGCACGGCCAGATCCACCTGTAGCCGGCGCGCCCAATCGCGTGCCCACTCCGCCGCCGCCGGGGTGCCCGGGGCGGCACCGATCAGTTGCAGCACGAGCTCCTCGCGCAGGCGCTCGTCGCGCGCCAGCACCTGCATCAGGCGCGCCTGCTCGAGCATGGTCTCCGCCGCCATGCGCACCAGTTCGGCGTGCTGGCGGATGCCCTCGGGCGCGCCGCTCAGACCGACCACGCCGACCACCCGGCCTTCGGCGCGCAAGGGCAGGTTGATGCCCGGGCGGGCATCGTGCAACCGGCTGGCGAGGGCGTCGTCGATCTCTACCGCGCGGCCCTGGGCCAGCACCAGCAGCGCGCCGTCGTGGCGGGCGCCGATGCGCGCGCGCTCGCCGCTGGCGATGATCAGGCCACGCTCGTCCATCACATTGACGTTGGAGTGCAGGATCTGCATCGCACGATCGACGATGGATTGAGCGAGCGAGGCATCGAGCAGGGACATGGCGGCACACCGCGCAGCGGCAAGGACGTGGACCCGCCACATGCTGCCGTGCGGCGTGCTGCGGAACAAGGGCAGGCGCAGAATCATCCGGCGACACCGACGACACCGACGATCACTTTCCCGCTCACCCGCCCGCGGAGGCCGCCCATGACCCGCATCGAAACCGACAGCCTTGGCCCGATCGAGGTCCCCACCGACGCCTACTGGGGCGCACAGACCCAGCGCTCGCTGATCAACTTCGCCATCGGCAGCGAACACATGCCGCTCGCGCTCGTCCACGCGCTCGCCCTGATCAAGAAGGCGGCGGCGCGCATCCACGCCCGCGCGGGCGAGCTGCCTGCAGAGATCGCGCGCCTGATCGAGCAGGCCGCCGACGAGATCCTCGCCGGCCACCACGACGCGCAGTTTCCGCTCGTGGTCTGGCAGACCGGCAGCGGCACACAGACCAACATGAACGTGAACGAAGTGATCGCCGGGCGCGCCAACGAGCTCGCCGGGCAGGGCCGCGGCGGCAAGGCGCCGGTGCATCCAAACGACCACGTCAACCGCGGCCAGAGTTCGAACGACTGCTTCCCGACCGCGATGCACATCGCCGCCGCGCGCGCGGTGCACGTCGAGCTGCTGCCCGCGATCACCGAGCTGTCGAACGGCCTCGCCAGCCAGGCCGAACGCCACGCCGGACTCCTCAAGACCGGGCGCACGCACCTGATGGACGCCACACCGATCAGCTTCGGCCAGGAGCTGTCGGCCTTCGTCGCCCAGTTGAACACCGCCGCGCAGGCGATCCGCGCGACATTGCCAGCGGTGTGCGAGCTCGCCCAGGGCGGCACCGCGGTCGGCACCGGGCTCAATGCACCGGCCGGCTTCGCCGACGCGATCGCGGCCGAACTGGTGGCGCTCAGCGGCCTGCCACTCACCAGCGCGGCCAACAAGTTCGCCGCACTCGCCGGTCACGAGCCGCTGGTGGCGCTGTCGGGCGCGCTGAAGACCCTGGCGGTGGCGCTGATGAAGCTCGCCAACGACTTCCGCCTGCTCGGCTCAGGCCCGCGCGCCGGCTTCGCCGAGCTCAAGCTCCCGGCCAACGAGCCGGGCAGCTCGATCATGCCGGGCAAGGTCAACCCGACGCAGTGCGAGGCGCTGTCCATGCTCGCCTGCCAGGTCCTCGGCAACGACGCCACGATCGGCTTTGCCGCCAGCCAGGGTCACCTGCAGCTCAACGTGTTCAAGCCGGTGATCGCCTACAACCTGCTGCAGTCCATCCGCCTGCTCGCCGACGGCTGCCGCAACTTCCAGCGCCACTGCGTGGCCGGCATGGAGCCGGACGCCGCGCGCATGGGCGAGCACCTCGAGCGCAGCCTGATGCTGGTCACCGCGCTCAACCCGCACATCGGCTATGACAAGGCTGCACAGATCGCCAGGAAGGCGTGGGCAGAGCACACGACGCTGCGCGCCGCGGCGCTCGCGCTCGGTTTCACCACCGCAGCGCAGTTCGACGCCTGGGTGCGGCCAGAGGACATGCTCGGCGGGTGAAACCTGCATCCGGATGTGATCCTGTTTCCACCGCCCGCGCGCGCACGTCCTGCGCGCAGGGATGCGGAACCGGCAGGGAATGGGCGGTTTGTGCGCCGCGGCCGGCGTTGGTCCGCCCGACACAATTCGAAACGCCGTCCCGGGATCGTGGCGCCGATCGGGCACTCATACTGCGCACACCCCGAGCGCGCGGCATCAGCCCCGCACGCTGCACGCAGACAATCACAAGGAGCCCGTCATGAAAGCCCGTACCCTGATCCCCGCCCTCTTCATTGCCGTCGCCGCCACCGGCTGTGCGACCTGGGACAACATGTCGTCACGCGAGAAGAGCGCAGCGACCGGTGCCGCCGTGGGCGGCGTTGCCGGTGCCGTGGTGAGCGACGGCGGCATCCTCGGCACCGTGGGCGGCGCCGCGATCGGCGGCGTCATCGGCGACCAGGTCGGCAAGAAGAAGTAAGCCCCTCCGGACTCGTCCTTGCTGTATCGCCTTGAGGGTTCGCGGTTTCCGCCGCTCGTGCAGCACGCCCGACCGTAGCGGTTCGGGGCGGCGCAGAAGTTCGCGGCTTCCGCCGCTCCTGCAGGTGAGCGGTGCACGCTGGTGTTCCTGTAGGAGCGGCGGAAGCCGCGAACGTTTGCGGTATGGCGGAAACAGCACTGCAGCCACGCAGTCATTCGTGCGCCTGCCCTGAGCGCTCACGGCATCCCCCTGATTCCTTGGTAGAATCCCGCTCGTGCCGCCGCGCCCGACACCAGGCGGGCGGTTTTTGCTTTTTTGCCGACGAGCCCCGATGACCACCACCCCCTACCCGCCCGAACTGCTGCGCGACGTCGAAAAGCGCCGCACTTTCGCCATCATCTCCCACCCCGACGCGGGCAAGACCACGCTGACCGAGAAGCTGCTGCTGTTCGGCGGCGCGATCCAGCTCGCCGGCACGGTGAAGGCGCGCAAATCCGCGCGCCACGCCACGTCCGACTGGATGGAGGTGGAGAAGCAGCGCGGCATCTCGGTGACCAGCTCGGTGATGCAGTTCGAGTACCAGGGCCACACCATCAATCTGCTCGACACCCCGGGCCACGAGGACTTCTCGGAAGACACCTACCGTGTGCTGACCGCGGTCGACGCCGCGGTGATGGTGATCGACGCCGCCAAGGGTGTGGAAGCGCAGACCATCAAGCTGCTCAACGTCTGCCGCCTGCGCAACACGCCGATCATCACCTTCGTGAACAAGCTCGACCGCGAGGTGCGCGAGCCCTTCGAGCTGCTCGCCGAGATCGAGGACGTGCTCAAGATCACCTGCGCGCCGGTGACCTGGCCGCTCGGCATGGGCAAGGCCTTCCGCGGCGTGTATCACCTGCTGCAGCAACAGGTGCTGACCTTCACCCCGGGCGAGGAGCGGCGTAGCGACGCCGAGATCATCAAGGGCCTCGACAACCCCGAACTCGACAAGCGCTTCCCGCTCGAGATCGGCCAGTTACGCGACGATGTCGAGCTGATCGACGGCGCTTCGCCGCCCTTCGATCTCGACGACTTCCTCGCCGGCAAGCAGAGCCCGGTTTTCTTCGGCTCCGGCATCAACAACTTCGGGGTGCAGGAGATCCTGCAGTCGCTGATCGACTGGGCACCGCCGCCACAGGCGCGCGACGGCGGCGAGCGCATGGTGCAGCCGGCCGAACCCGCCTTCACCGGCTTCGTGTTCAAGATCCAGGCCAACATGGATCCAAAGCACCGCGACCGCATCGCCTTCTTCCGCATCTGCTCGGGGCGCTACAGCGCGGGCATGAAGGTTCGCCACGTGCGCGCCGGACGCGAGATGAAGCTGGCCAATGTGCTCACGTTCATGGCGAATGAGCGCGTGATCATGGAAGATGGTGTCGCCGGCGACATCGTCGGCATCCACAATCACGGCCAGCTGCAGATCGGCGACACCCTGACCGAAGGCGAGAACCTCGGCTTCAAGGGCATCCCCTACTTCTCGCCGGAGATGTTCCGCGCTGCGCGCCTGCGCGATCCGCTCAAGTCGAAGCAGCTGCAGAAGGGCCTGCAGGAGCTGGGCGAAGAAGGTGCCATCCAGGTCTTCGAGCTCGAAGGCGGCCAGATGCTGCTCGGCGCGGTCGGCGTGCTGCAGTTCGAGATCGTCGCCCAGCGCCTGAAGGACGAGTACAAGGTCGATGCGATCTTCGAGCCCGCCGACATCCACACCGCGCGCTGGCTGACCTTCCCCGACGACCTCACCCGGCGCAACTTCGAGCGCGAGCAGGCGCTGCGCCTGGGCAAGGACATCGACGGCAACCCGGTGTATCTGGCCACCAGCCGCTACAACCTGGAAGTGACCGCGGAGAAGTGGCCGAAGGTGAACTTCCATGCCACGCGCGAACATGGGGAAGTGCTGGGCTGACCTCTGCGCGCGGCGTGCCCGTTCGTGATCAGGGTGCCGATGGCACAACGGCAGCCGAAGCTGCCGTTGTGCCATCCATGAGCCGAAAGCTCAGCTCGTCTTGCGGCGACGCGCAGCCAGGCCAGCGAGACCAAGACCGAGCAGCGCCAGCGTGGCGGGTTCCGGCACCGGGTTCACCACTTGGCCATTGCGCACCGAGAAGATGTACTGGCCAGCCGTCTGCGAGTTGCGCGAACCGCTGATCAATGCATTGGGGCCAGCATTCAGGAAGGCGCCGTTCACACGCGAACCCGTGAACTCGAAGTATTGACCTGCGCCGTTGGTCCAGCCGGCTGCAGCCGAAGTGCCACCCAGACCACCCGAACCACCGCTCGCGTCGCCAGTCTCCCACTGAATCTGGTCGTAGTTGAACTCGAAATCGAAATCGCCCGCGGCGACGTCCGAGCGATCGGTGACGATCAACTGGAAGCTGTTGAGTTTGTCGACGTGGGCACCGAAGTAGCCCACGTTGATCCAGTTGACGCCGAACACGTTGCGACCGCCGATGGTGTCCTGACCGTACTGCACCAGACCGCTGCCCGCGCCACGGGTGTCCACGTCGGCGAAGAACGGCGCCAGCATCGGCGTGGAAACGCCCGTGATACCGAACGGCGTGTAAGTCGAGAGCGGACCGGTGAACGTGGTGTTACCGTTGTTGTTCACATACAGGTTGCTGTAGTTCGAGCCATAGAAGTTCAGGTTGAAGCCGATCGACACCAGGCCGGTCGAGCCGTCGTCGTTGGCAGCGAGCGTGCTGTCAGTGAAGCGGCTTGCATCGTGGATGGCGCCGGCGTGGGCGAGGCTGGTGCCGAGCGCGAGCAGCAGCGCGGCCGACAGCGTCTTGAGTTGGCTTTTCATGGTTGTCCCCTGGAATCAGTTCATCGAATGACGATCAAGAATTTAGCGGGAGCGCACACGGTGCCTTCCCTGCAGTGGACCTAGCAATAAACGAGCCATAAAAAACAAGTCATTGATTTTAAAAAACTTCTTTAGTTTAAAGCGATGTAAACGCGCCGCATGTGTAAGAAATTCCGACAGCCGGGTGCCCTTCGGGACACCTGCGCCCGCGACCTTGCTTGCTGCGACACGTCAGGGTCGGATGTTCCCGGCGTCGAGCACCCGGGGTAACAGGCGGCGCGCGAAGGCCTCGACCTGCACCCAGTCGGTGAAGTCGGTGACCGAGCGCGGGTCGGTGGGACCACCGGTGATCCACATGATCAGGCGGATCATGTTGCGGTCTAAGAAGCCGTAGCGCGGATATTCGATCTTGCCGCCGAACACTTCGATCTGCTGCGGTTTCCAGCGGATCTGGGCGAGGAACTTGCGCAGGTAGGGGTTGCTGCCGGCCTGACGCTTGTGCGGCTTGCGGCCGACCGCATTGACCGAGAAGAAGGCGTTCGGCCGCGCCTCGAGCGCCGCCTGATGGCGGTCGATGAAGTCCTTCACCGCGGGGCGATGGTGGCCGTAGCGGATGCTGGCGCCGATGACGATGCTGTCGCAGGCTTCCAGACCGTCGGCAGAAACCGTCCCGATCTCCGCAAGCTCCGCTTGATGGCCGGCCGCGCGCACGATGGCCGCGATGCGCTCGCAGATCTCCAACGTATGGCCGTCGATGGTGGAGTAGATGAGCAGCAGATGCATGCCTGTCCCGCCAAGCAGACTCAGTTGCCGGTGACGATGCCCTCGACCACCTTCTTGCCTTCGGAGTAGAGCGCGACCTGGCCGTCCTCGAGCTCGACGTTCATGCAGCCGGCGTTGCCCTTGAGCTTGCCGTCGAGCCATTCGCGGCAGTAGCGCGCCTGGTCGTCG
>JBEOKH010000149.1:0-3852 GCA_040275625.1 Thauera sp.
GCGCGGCGTGCGGCGCGTCCGGCCAGCCAGGCGACGAGGCCGCAAGCGGCGACCGTGATCGCGAGCGCGGTCGGCCAGCCGAAAGCGAGCAGATCCACTGCGGGCAGGCCGCCGACTTCAATCCACGCCGGCTGGTGCGAGGCGCCGAGGAAGCTGCCGAAGGCGAAGGTCGGCAGCACCACGAAGGACAGCGGCGAGCCGGCGCCAGCCTTGTACAGCGTGCCCGAGCCGCAGCCGTCGGCGAGCTGCATCGCGGCGCCGAACAGGAAGGCGCCAAGCACCAAGCTGATCGTCAAGGGCGCCACTGCGCCCACCAGCTCACCGCCGCTGCTGGCGATCAGCGGCAGCGTGAACGCGGCGGCGAGCACCATCAGCAGCATCTGCGCCCACAGGCCCTGGGGGTCACGGCGCTCGATGAAGTCGCGCCAGCCGGTGGTGAAGCCGAAGCGCGCGCCTTGCAGCACCGCACCGAAGCCGATGCCGAGCAGGGTGAGCAGGCCCTGGCGCAGGCCGGCGGCGAGTGTCACCGCAAGCACGCCCGCGAGTGCGCCACCGACCAGCAGCAAACGGGAGATCCACCGCATCGTTCCGTCCCCGCCTTATTTGTCGAGCGCGCGCTTGACGTCCTGCACCAGCGCGGTGACGCGCGACGGCTGGTTGTCCATCGGCAGCTCGGACTGGCTCCACTCCACCACGGAAGACGGATAGAGCTTGACCGCCTTGTTGCCGGCGATCTCCGACATCACGAACCAGTTGGTCGCCGCCCAGTGGCCGGTGTTGCAGAAGGACACCGCAGGTGCGGCGTCGGCACCGGACAGGGCGACCAGGGCCCTGAGCTCGCTCGCCGGCTTCAGCGTGGTGCCGCCGAGGGCGAAGAACTGCGCGTTGTCGAAGGACTTGGCGCCGGGCAGGGTGCCGTAACGTGCCGCGGCGTCGGTGCGGGTCTCGCCGGCGAAGAACTTCGGCGGACGCGCGTCGACCAGCAGCGGGGCCTTGCCGGCCTTCACCGCGCTGGCGAGCTCATCGCTGGTGACGATCTGGTCCTGGTCGTAGCGGTAGGCAAACTGGCTGGGCGTGACCTGCGGCGCGGCGGTGTCGAGCGTCCCGCCCGCGGCCTGCCAGGCCTTGGTGCCGCCATCGAGGATGGACAGGCGGGTGAGGCCGCCGACCTTCAGCGTCCAATAGACGCGCGCAGCGGCGCCGAAGTCGGTGTGGTCAGTGCCCGCGTGCACCACCACGAGGTGGGTGTCGCGGTCGACGCCTGCGGCCTGCAGCAGCTGGGTGAGTGCGGCCTCGGTGGGGAGCTGGCCGGGATTCTCCTTCGGGCCGCGGTATTTGCCGTAGGGGGTGTTTACCGCGCCGGGAATGTGGCCGGTGGCATAGTCCTTGTCGGCGCGGATGTCGAGCACGCGCACGCCGGGCTGGCCGACCAGGGTCTTGAGTTCGGCCGCCTGCAACAGCGGCGCGGGGCTGGCGGCGGTGGCGGCGGCGTGCGTGGGCGCATGCTCGGCCGGGTTGGCGAAGGCGGGCGCGGCGATGCCGAGGCTGCCGGCGGCCAGGGCGATGACGAGGGGCAGGGGGGCGAGTTTCTTCAGCATGATCGTGTCGTCCGTGGTGTTCGGTTTCTGCGCGGATGGGCGCGCCGGGCTGCGCGGCGCTGTCATGGCGCGGTGCAGAATACGAGAAAGCTGAAATACTCTGAACGTCTTTTAGATCACTTATTTATAACTAATCGAAATTAAGCGGCCTGGAAACGCTGCTCGATTGAACTCGGCCCATCGCGCGCAATCCCATTCTCACCTTGACTCGCCGCGCTTCAGCGGCCCCTGAAGTGTGAATATGTCCCGGACCTTCCCGCCTGCGCTCCGCGGCGTGGCGGCCTTGCTGCTGTTGTCGGTGGGATTGAGCCTTGCCAACGACCCGCGTCCGTCAACCGTTGCCGGGCAAGGCAGCTGGCGATTCGCTGCGCGCCATTCCGCGGGCATCGCCCCCGACCCGGTGCGCTTCGCGGACGCTGCGATCGTGCAGGTGTATGCGGCGGCGACCTACGGCTGGCGGGGCTATTTCGCGGTCCACCCGTGGCTCATTTACAAGCGCACCGGGGAAACGGCCTACACGCGTTACGACGTCATCGGCTGGGGACGCGGCTCGGTGGTGCGGCGCAACCATGCGCTCCCCGACGGCTTGTGGTTCGGCGCCACGCCGCAGGTGCTGGTCGACCACCGTGGCGAGGGCGTGGACGCCATGATCGACGGGATCGAGGCGGCGGTGGCGAGCTACCCCCATGCCGACGAGTACCGCAGCTATCCAGGCCCCAACAGCAACACCTTCCTCGCCCACATCGGGCGCGAGGTGCCCGCGCTGCGCCTCGATCTGCCGGCCAACGCGATCGGCAAGGACTACCGGCCGCTAAACCGTCCGCTCGGCGTGTCGCCGTCGGGGTCGGGGCTGCAGTTGTCGCTGCTCGGACTGCTCGGGGTGAGCGTCGGCGTGGAGGAGGGGATCGAGGTGAATCTCCTCGGGCTGAACTTTGGCCTCGACCTCAACAGCCCCGGACTACGTCTGCCGGCAATCGGCCGCATCGGGCTGGACGATGCCGCGGTGTCCGATCGCAGCGTCGCCGCGCCGCGTTGAGTGAGGCGGGGTGCTCTTGGACAAAGGCTCGCGGCGGCCGCAGCTCCGGCAAGCGCCCCGGGCGGCGGCGATTCAGTCAGCGTGGCGGCTACGCAAGGGCGACGGTTTCTGTAGGAGCGGCGGCCGCCGCGAGCCTACACGGCGGTGTCCGTACGACGACCACCGCTCCCGAAGGTCGCAGTCGCTCGCGGCGCTCGCCGTCCCGCCGGGACGCGGCAGCGCCTGCCCCACGCCTTGCGCCTCACGCCCTCATCCCTTCTCACCCTTCGCGGCGAGGTAGATCCCCAGCAGCAGCAGGCTGAAGCCGAAGAACTGCAGCGGCGCGAAGCCCTCGCCGAAGATCAGGAAGGCCATCAGCGCGCTGCCGACCGGCTCGCCGAGCGTGACCACTGCGACAAAGGTGGCCGACACGTAGCGCAGCGACCAGTTGTAGGCGGTGTGGCCGAGCAGTTGGGGCCCCAGCGCCATCGCCAGCAGCACCAGCCAGGCGCTGTCCGACAGGGTGAACAGTTCGACGCCGCCCACGCCGCTGGCGGCGAACAGGAACAGCGCTGCGGCGCCGTAGGCGAGCCAGATGTAAGCCGGCAGCCCGAGCCCGGCACGCAGGCGGCGGCCGATCAGCAGATAGGCCGAGAAGCACCAGCTCCCGATCAGCGCCAGCAGGTTGCCGAACAAGGGATTGGCGCCTTCGGCAGCGGTCTGGCTGTCGCTCCAGAAGATGAACAGGCTGCCGGCGAAGGACAGCGCGATGCCACCCATCATCATCTTCGTCGGCGTCTCGCGGAAGATCAGGAAGGAGGCCAGCCCGATCCACAGCGGGTTGGTGGTGACGAGCGCGGTGCTGGAGGCGACCGAGGTGTATTCGAGCGAGGTGATCCAGGTGGCGAAGTGCAGGGCGAGAAAGAAGCCCGCGGCGAACGCCATGCCGATCTGCCTGCGGGTGAGTCGCGCCAGTTCGTGGCGCGATTGCAGCAGTGCCACCGGGGTGATGATCAGCGCCGCGAAGCCGAGCCGCCAGGTGGCGACGGCGAGCGAACTGACCCCTTCGGCCTGGGCGAGGCGGGCGAAGATCGCGCCGAAGGAGATCGCGGTGAGGCCGATGCCGAGGACGACGAAGGGGAGCCAGCGGGCGGGTTGGGGGGTGTGGGACATCGGGAGAGGGAAGAGGGAAGAGGGAAGAGGGAAGAGGGAAGAGGGAAGAGGGAAGAGGGAAGAGGG
>JBEOKH010000150.1:0-8014 GCA_040275625.1 Thauera sp.
GCGCAGCCAGGTGCAACACTTCCACGAGGGACTCCGGCATGCCCTTGGCCCGGTGCTCCTGCCGCAGTTCTTCGGCGGTGATGCCCTCGACCTGCTGCACGTTCGCATCCGTCCAGGGCGTGGCGATCAGCTTCACGCCGACCGCCGGGCTGTAGGGAATGCGGAAGGCGATGAACAGAAAACCGCTCGGCGTGGCGATGTCGGCCAGGTTGGCCAGATAGCGGCCGGCCTCCTCGGTGATGTGCGCCGAGCTGATTTCCCAGGCACGGCTGTAGAAGCCGGTCTCGAAGCGCAGGCGCCGCACCACCTCGCGTGCGGCTTCCTCGGAGTAGGTATCGCCGACGTGCAGCGGCTGGCCGGCTTCTTCGGCCATGACGGCGTAGACGAGGTTTCGGGCGATGCCGTGGCTGCGGCATTGCGCGTCCAGCTCGGGCGGCACGTTCTGGCCTTCCGTGATCAGCGCGAAGTCGTCGCAGAAGACGCAGGCATGGCGCTCGACCTGGCTGTCCGGCAGGTGCGACTGCGAGACGTGCAGCGGCAGATAGCTCAGCGGGCAGTCGTCGTCGTAGGAAATCGCCAGCAGCCGTTGCACGGACAGGCCATCGTAGCCGCGGACGAAGGGGTTGTTGGAATGGGACATGGGATTCCTCCAGCAGAGGATGGCCGAGGCAATCCCCTGCCGGGGATTGAACCCCAGCGGGTGGATGAAGTGGCAGCCGGTCAGCCGGCCGCGGCGTCGGACCGCCCTGGTGGCGGGCGGTGCGGGTCAGTGGAAGATGCTGATTCGGGACATGGCCGCTCCTGCGAAAAGAAGGAGGGACATGGCCCCGAACGGGGACGCATGTCCCTCGTGGGGTGGGATGAAAGGACGGTGGGTTGCCAGGCGCGGCTCACCAGCCGTTGTAGTGCAGCGTGAGGTCGGCGATGACCTTGCGCCGCTCCAGGTCGAGGCCGCCGAAGTCGGACAGCCCCTCGAAGCCGCAACGCTTGAGCATCGCGCCGCCCTCGCGGGAGTTGTAGAAGCTCACCATCGCGGACAGGAACATGCGTTGACCGCTGCTCAGCACGCCCAGGGCGTCGTTGAGCATCAGCATGTTGGGCCGCAGGTCCCACTTGGTGGTGGCACGCTGCAGACCTTCGCGTGTGCCGTCGCCGAACCACTCGTGGCCGGCGATCTGCGCGCCGCGCTTCCAGGCCTCGAAGAAGGCCTGCGGTGCAGCGTCGAAGTGCGCCTGTTCCAGCGCCATCTGATCGAGCACGTCTTCGGGCAAAGACAGATTCATGAGAGGACTCCTTGAAGGGTGGGGAATCAGGGCTGAGCGCGCTGCGTCCAGGCATGGGTATCCAGGGCGCGCTGTGCTGCGAGGTGGGTGGGGAAATACTCGACGGACTCCCGCGATACCGGGCCTTCGTCGTCTTGCGTGCCGATGTAGTGGCCGGCCGCGCTGCGCAGCACCTGTAGCGGCAGACGCTTGCCGGTCCAGGCCAGCGCCAGCGCACCACTGCGCACTGCGGTTGCAGAGGAAGATGCGGAAGGTTCAGACATGCCGTGCTCCTTGGTGGGTCGGGGAGCACGCATCCCACAGGGGATGGGGTTCCCCTCGGGTGGTTGAGAAAAGTGCATCGTCGCCAGGCCGGCGAGCGTCCGCGGTGGGCGATGCGAAGCGGACTGGATCGGTCAACGCGGCGAACCGCGTTGCAGTCTTGAAGACCGAGACTGCCAGGGCATGCCGCTGACGACTGTCAGCAACGCATGGCGTGAGGATGGGCGCGAAGCATGGCTGCCGTCGCAGGGAAAACCGAATCGTGGACGGCCCGCTTTAGGGCAGGCCCGCGTCACGGGACAAGGCAGGGACCAGGGCGCCGAAGGCCACGCGGGCCTTCGGCTGGAGAGGAAGGAAAACCACCTGTGGGCTGCGTCAGCGCGGGCCGTCGTCAAAGCCGTTCGCTGCGTCAGCAATCGCACCCGGCCCGTTTCGTGGCTGGGGCCGGAAACCTCTGGCGTGCATCCACACACAAAGGGAGCCCGTTGTTCCGCCGGCGGGCACCGGCACGGAATACCCTCGGCCCAAGTGGCCTCCTCACGGCTCGCGCGGCGGCAAGGCGTCAGGAAGCCCCTCGTGGCCGAGGCAAGGCACACCGATCAAGGGAATGGCGGCGGGCGCGATTCGTGGAGCAATGACCTTCTCGCCCCGTCGCCCGATGGCGGGCAGACGGGGCGCGCACACCGTTGCAGAAGGAGACGCGCGCTTTGGAGTCCCGCGCGGTGCGGGACGTTTGCCTCGCCGCCAGTGAAGTGGCCGGCGCGGCAGGGGAAAAGCGAGGATCAGGACGCCTTGGAGGCAGCGCGCCGCTTGCGCGGTGCGCTGCGCCGGCCCGTCGGGGACTCGATCGGCAGCGTGCCCTTGCAGTCCGGGTAGCGCGAGCAGGACCAGAACGCGCCGCTCTTGCCCGTGCGCTGCTGCATCGGTGTGCCGCACTGCGGGCAGGCCGGCGCCGGCGGCAGCTTGAGCGAGAGCGTTGCGCCGCGGTACTGCTGCACGAGCTGGCCGACCCACACGGACTGCTTCTCGATGAAGGTGTCCAGCGCCATCTGGCCGGCCTCGATCATGTCGAGTGCCTGCTCCCACACCGCCGTGGTGCCGGGGTCGGCGATGGCCGAGGGCACCGCGTCGATGAGCGTGAATGCCGCGTCGGAAGCGCGGACGGCGCGGCCTTTCTTGACCAGGTAGCCGCGACCGATCAGACCGTTGATGATGTTGGCGCGTGTCGCCTCGGTGCCGATGCCGGTGGTATCTCGCAGCTTCTGTTTCAGCCGCGGGTCGGTCACGAACTTGGCGACGGTCTTCATGGCCTTGATCAGCTCGCCCTGCGTGTAGGGTTTGGGCGGCAGCGTCTTCAGCGCCTTGAGATCCACCTTTCCGACCGGGCAGGACAGGCCCGCATGCAGGGCGGGCAGCACCTGGCTGCGCTGCGCATCCTCGCCATCGGCATCGTCCGGCCCCGGCGTCGCCAGCACCTCGCGCCAGCCGGTGACGGCGATCTGCTTGCCCACGGCCGCCAGCGACTGACCGCCGCACGAGAACTGCGCCATCGTGCGGTCGAACTCATGGTGTGGGAGGAACTGCGCGAGGTAATGGGCGCGGATCAGCCGGTAGACGGCCAGCTCCTTCTCGCTCATGGCCGACAGGTTGGCGGGTTCCAGCGTCGGGATGATGCCGTGGTGAGCCGACACCTTGCCGTCGTTCCATGCACGCGAACGCTGTTGGCGATCCAGGCGCTCGATCAGCGGCCGCAAGCTGGGGTCGGTCTTGACCAGGCTGTCGAGTACGGTCGGCACCTCAGCCAGCATGCTCTCGGGCAGGTAGCCCGAATCCGAGCGCGGATACGTTGTCGCCTTGTGCGTCTCGTACAGCGCCTGGGCAATGTCCAGCGTCTCCTGCACGTCGAGGCCCAACTGCTTGGAGCACACCTCCTGCAGCGTGCCCAGGTCGAACGGCAGCGGCGGTGCCTCGCGCACGCGCTCGGTGTCCACCGACACGACCTGCGCATCGCGTGCCGCGCGAATGCGATCCGCAGCCTGCTGGGCCACCGGCTGCTGAAGGCAGCGACCCGCTGCATCCGTGCTGCCTTCGGGCGGTATCCAGCTCGCGGTGAAGGATTGGCCGGCATGGGATAGCAGCACATCCACGGCCCAATACGGCATGGAGACGAATCGCGCGATCTCGCGATCACGATCGACGACCAGCTTCAGCGTCGGCGTCTGCACGCGCCCCACCGACAGCACGCCGGTGTAGCCGGCCTGCCGACCTAGAAGCGTGAACAAGCGGCTCAGGTTCATCCCGATCAGCCAGTCGGCGCGCGATC
Source organism: Thauera sp. (assembly GCA_040275625.1). GTDB lineage: Bacteria > Pseudomonadota > Gammaproteobacteria > Burkholderiales > Rhodocyclaceae > Thauera. The sequence goes on from JBEOKH010000150.1 coordinate 3,868, forward strand.
GGGCGAGTGCGGAGAAGTACATCGGCAGCGTCTCGGCGGACGGCTTGAGTGCACCCAGTGCCTTGCGGATCGACGCATCGTTGAGCGCCGACAGCCACAGGCGCTGAATCGGCCCGTGGTAGCCGCATAGGTCGATGATCTCGCGGGCGATCATCTCGCCCTCGCGGTCGGCATCGGTCGCAATCACCAGCTCGCCCGCCTTGGCGACGAGCTGCTGCACGACCTTGAATTGCGCTGCGGTCGCCGCCTTGGGCTCGACACGCCAACGCTCAGGAAGAATGGGCAGTTGCTCGACGGCCCAGCGCTTGTATTGCTCGCCGTAGCCTTCGGGCGGAACCGCCTCCACCAGATGACCGATGCACCAGGTCACGACGACACCCGCGCCGCTGTAGCAGCCGTTGCCGCGTTGGCCGGCGCCTAGCACACGGGCGATGTCCTTGCCCTGGGACGGCTTCTCGCACAGGAACACGCGCATGAAGCCTCCTTGGAAATGTGCGGTTCATCGGATGGGCGTCAGCTTGGCGGGGCCAGGAGATGCCGGCAGCAAGGAAGCCGATTGATGCAGACACCGCTTTGTGATCGGCAGGCGGTCCGTTGCCGCAGCGGTGCGCATAGACCGCAGGAGTTGGCACAGCAAGAGCGTCGTTTCTGGAGGGCGGCTGGAACTCCGTGGACGACCTTGGAGCTATCCCCTGGGGATAGCTCGCTGGTGCATCGCGGGCGTATGACGGTTGCTACAGCCGCCCTCGGGGGAACGGCGATGGGCGAATTACTGTCTGCCGGCGGGCTTGGCGCTGAGCGCCACCGACTCGATGCGGTACGGCAGGATGCCCACGCGCCGCGCCTCGACCTTGAACGTCACGCGCTCGTTCTCGTCGGCGTCCTCCCATTCGTCGCGCATAGTGCGGCCCTCGACCAGCACCCGCATGCCTTTCTGGTACAGCGTCTTCCAGTGCTCGGCGTCGCGGTGCCACAGCTCCACGGGCGCCCAGAAGCCGCCGCGATCTTCGTACTCGCCGTCCTTCTTCGGGATCGGGTTGTCGAAGTAGACGTTCAGGCGAAGCAGCCGGCGCGGCTCGTCGTTGCCGTTCGGAAATTCGCGGTAGTCCGGCGCAGAACCGATGTTGCCCTCGCCGACGAAGTGCGTGCTCATGGTGACTCCTTGGTGGTGGGTGGAACGGACGCGGTATGCCCGTGGACGCGCCGCAGGTAAGCCGCTTCGGCCTGCGCGGCCTTGTTGGCGCATTCCAGGGCTTGGCGAGCGATGCTGTGGGTCAGGCTGATCTGCATGTTCAGCACGATGCGCTGCAGTTCGATCGCGTACAGCTCGTCGATCAGCGAGGCCGGCGTCGCGGGGTTGGCCAGCAGGGCCTCCCACAACGCCACGCCCATGGAGGAACGGTCGAGGTTGCGCCAGCGCAGGAAGGTCGTCCCTGCGCCAGTGGCCTGCTGGGCCAGTTGCACGTGGAGCAGGCTGAAGGGGTAGGCGCGCGCCTGGGGCAGCACGCGCCGCTGCGCCAGGCCAATCACGTCGTCGCGCAGCGCTGCGCACTGGCTGGCCCAGGTCTCCAGACTCCTCTTACCCTTAAAAGGCTGTAAAAGGCCTTTTAGGTAGCCTGCGTGTTCCAGCCGCTGGAAGTCCGCCTGTTCCAGCGCCACGAAGCGCGTGGAGTGGCTGATGGGGATCGATGCTGTCATGCGCCCGCAGCCTCATCGCCCGCCGCACCATCGGCTGTGCCATCCGTGTGAGCCGGCGCATCGGGCTCGATGGCGGGCGCTGCAGGCGGCGTGCCGGGCTTGGTCGTCCGCCGCGCGATCGGTGGCGCGAAGCGCGAGCGGCGCGTGCCTTCCAGCACGTCCTGCGGCAACTCGCCGAACTTCTCCAGCGCCGCTCGCGCCGCCGCGTTCTTCGCCGCGAAGTCGTCGCGCGTGGTGCCCGAGTAGCGGTACTGCTGGGCCAGCGAGAACAGGCTGCGCAGCGCGTGCGCACCATCATTGAGCCAGCGCTCCAAGGTGCTGCGATCGATCAGCGCCGTGTGGTGCGCCAGGATGAGTTTGCGTGCCAGGTCGTCGTAGTCGGCCAGCAGATACACCGCCATGAAGCCGAGCTGGGCGTTCACGAACAGCGGCAGCTTCACCGGCTGCACGTTCATGTTCTCGCCCAGGGACAGCGCCGCTGGCACGTCGGCCAGGGCCTGATCCACCTGTTCGCGCAGGGTCTGCAAGCGGGTCTTGGTGTCGGCGAGCTTGTCCTCGATCCGCAACATCCACCAGTCCGAGTACGGGTCGTCCTGCTCGGCGCCGCGCTTCATCTTGTTCATGGCGCCGATGAAGCCGTTGAGACCGATGATGCCGGGGCGCCCCTCGGTCGGCGCGCGGCCGTGCCAGATGCGCGAAGCGTGGTGCGTGTGCAGCGTCAGCGACATCGCGCTGCGCAGCGATCCGAGATTCAGTTGCAGGGGTTCTGTGCGTTCGTTGGCCATGTGAGCGACTCGCGGTGAAGGGGCGAGTCGCCAGCATCGGCATCGGCCGGAAGGCTGTCAGTCAACAAACCGCAGCCCATGCGTGCCCGGATTGTTCCGCACGGAAGGCTGTGTGTGCCGGCTATCCCCTGGGGATAGGTCTTGAGCCCGCGATGCTTGATGTCTGGGCGTGAACCATGACAATGACTGGGGGTGCATCGCACCTGGGTTGCTGCGCAGAAGAACGAGGGGAAAACATGCAGGATGGGAAAGCCGTTCAGTTGCTGTTGAACGGGGAAGAGCACGGGCACGGCCACGTAGTCGAGAAGCTGCTGAAGCGGGCGGAACGCCTGGAATGCTTGGTGGCCTTCGCGAAGATCTCGGCCATCGGCGACTTGTTGAAGCCCTTGCGCAAGGCGCTGGAAGGGGGATTGAAGGCCAGGTTTGCGATAGGTCTGGACTTCTACCTGACCGAACCCGAAGCACTCCGACAGCTCTTTGCGCTCGCCGAGAAGCACGCGCTCGTCCTGTACCTCAGCAACGCCAGCGACACCTTCCACCCGAAGATCTACGCCTTCCAGAATGGCAAGCAATGCTCGGTGATCGTCGGCTCGGCCAACCTCACCCACGGAGGCTTCTACGGAAACTACGAGGCATCGGCCCTCATCGACGACGCGAGCGGCGCGCTGATGGCATCTGTCACGCGACACCTCGATGCGCTGGTCGCGGACAGGATTCTCGTGCCAGCGACCAAGCCCCGGATTGATGCCTACGAGCGGGAGTACATCATCCACGACACTTGCCGGAAGGTGGCCAAGAAGCGTGCGCAGAAGGCGAGCCGAACCGAGGGGCCGGACTTCACGATCCTGGCCGACCTCCTGGAGCTGATGAAAAGCGACGATTCAGCGCATGGATTCACCGCGCAGAAGACCGGCCGCAAGGGAAACCTGCGCCAGGCAAGGCGCAGGCTGGCAGAGCTGGCGGCCCTGAGCAGCAATGCCAGGCGGGACTTTCCGAGTAAGTACGACGCGCTGATCGGCCTGTTCCATTCCGGCGGGCTGCACCGCGGCAAGAGCCGGATCGCCAACCACCCAGGGCAGTTCGTGGCCGCAGTGGCGGACATCCTTGACCGGCGCAACCTCTCGCCTGCCGAAGCGTTTACCGTTCTACATCGACATTTCGGCGCCATCACCGGAGCAGGCATCAACCTGCTGACTGAGATTCTGCACGCGCTGGACAACAAGCGGTTCGCCGTGATGAACCAGAACGCGGTGTCGGGACTGGCGCTCGCCGGCATCCGGGACTACCCACTGCATCCAACCAAGCAGAACGTCAGTGCGGAAAGCTACGCAAGGTACTGCGGGCATGCCGATACGGTCAGACGATCGTTGGGCCTGGACGACTTCACGGAGCTGGATGCACTGTTCAACTACGCCTATTGGCGGGAAACGGAAGAAGACGAAGCCGCGACCTGACTGGATCACCCCACGGAAGGCGACCTGTTCCGTCTATCCCCTGGGGATAGCTCAGGGATCGCGCAAGGCTGAACGCAGCCGTGCGAGGTAGGCGCGCGCCACCTCGGGGTCGGCTGGGCGGGAGGCCGAAGGCGACGACGATGACGCGGGCCCCGCAGCTCGCGGCGCGGGCGGCGCTGCTGCGTCGGTGCCCGCCCACGCCTTGAACTC
>JBEOKH010000151.1:0-5062 GCA_040275625.1 Thauera sp.
GTGCCGCGCGCAAGGCCGCAGCGGCCCATGCCGGCGCACAGGCGAGTGCGGTGCCCACGAGCGCGATCCGGCGCGCCGATCCCTTCCACGAGCGCGAGGCGCAGCAATATGACAACCCGCTGCCCAGCCGCGAGTACGTGCTGCAGATCCTCGCCGAGCGCGGCGTGCCGATGCCGTTTGCCGAACTCGCCGCTGCACTCGACATCGCAGCGCACGAGCTCGAACATTTCGACCGCCGCCTGCGCGCAATGGAGCGCGACGGCCAAATCGTCCGCAATCGCCGCGACGCTTACCTGCTGCCCGCCAAGGCTGACCTGATCAAGGGCCGCGTCGAGGGCCACCCCGACGGCTTCGGCTTCCTGCGCCGCGATGACGGCCAGCCCGACATCTTCCTTGGCCCGAAGGAGATGCGCGAGCTGCTGCACGGCGACCGCGTCATCGTGCGCATCGCCGGCCAGGATCGCCGCGGCCGTCCCGAAGGCAAGCTGGTCGAGGTGCTCGAACGCGCCAACAGCCGCGTCGTCGGCCGTGTCATCAACGAGCACGGCGTGATGATCGTCGTGCCCGAGAACCGTCGCCTGGCGCAGGACATCCTGGTCGCCCCGGGCGGGCGCAAGAAGCCAGAGGCCGGGCAGATCGTCACCGTCGAGTTGGTCGAGCAGCCGACCAAGTTCGCCCAGCCGATCGGGCGCATCGTCGAGGTGCTCGGCAACTACGCCGACCCCGGCATGGAGATCGAGATCGCGCTGCGCAAGCACGACCTGCCCTACGAGTTCTCGTCCGAGGCCAAGGCGCAGACGCGCAAGCTGCCCGACGTGGTGCGCAAGAAGGACTGGTCCGGGCGCGAGGACCTCACCAGGCTGCCGCTGGTCACCATCGACGGCGAGACCGCCAGGGACTTCGACGACGCGGTGTATTGCGAGCGCCAGGGCAAGGGCTACCGCCTGATCGTCGCCATCGCCGACGTCTCGCACTATGTGGACGCCGCCAGCGCGCTCGACAAGGACGCCTTCGACCGCGGCAACTCGGTGTACTTCCCGCGCCGCGTCATCCCGATGCTGCCCGAGAAGCTCTCCAACGGCCTGTGCTCGCTCAACCCGCAGGTCGAGCGCCTGGCCATGGTCGCCGACATGAGCATCTCGGCCACCGGCGAGATCAAGAACTACCGCTTCTACCCCGCGGTGATCTGGTCGCACGCGCGCCTGACGTACACCAAGGTCGCCGCCGCGCTGTACGAGCAGGATCCTGCACTGCGCGCTGAGCTCTCCGCGCTGCTGCCCCACCTCGAGAACCTCGACCAGCTCTTCCGCGTGCTGCTCAAAGCCCGCGCCAAACGTGGCGCGATCGACTTCGAGACCACCGAAACCCGCATGATCTTCGATGATAACGGCAAGATCGCGCAGATTGTGCCCGAGGTGCGCAACGACGCGCATCGCCTCATCGAGGAGTGCATGCTCGCTGCCAACGTGTGCGCGTCGGGCTTCCTCGCCAGCCGCGAGCATCCCGCGCTGTACCGCATCCACGACAGCCCTTCGGAGGACAAGCTCGCCAAGCTGCGCGAGTTCCTCAAGGAGTTCGGCCTCGGCCTCGGCGGTGGCGATGAGCCGCGCGCGAGCGACTTCGCCAGGTTGCTCGATCAGGTCAAGGGCCGCCCCGATGCCCAGCTGCTGCAGACCGTGATGCTGCGCTCGCTCAAGCAGGCGATGTACAGCCCCGATAACGTCGGCCACTTCGGCCTCGCTTACGAGTCCTACACCCACTTCACCTCGCCGATCCGGCGCTACCCCGACCTGCTGATCCACCGCGGCATCAAGGCCGCGCTCGCCGGCGAGCACTACCGTCCCGGCGACTGGGAGCAGATCGGCCTGCACTGCTCGATGACCGAGCGCCGCGCCGACGAAGCGACCCGCGACGTGGTCGCCTTCCTCAAGTGCTACTTCATGCAGGATCGCGTCGGCGAGGAGTTCATCGGCAGCGTGTCGTCGGTGGTGCCGTTCGGGCTCTTCATCGCCCTCGACGACATCTTCATCGAAGGGTTGCTGCACATCTCCGACCTCGGTAGCGACTATTTTCACTACGACGAGACCCGTCACGCCCTCATGGGCGAGCGCACCGGCAAACAGTTCCGCCTGTCCGACCGCGTCAAGGTGCAGCTCGTACGGGTGGACATGGCGACCAACAAGATCGACTTCCGCCTCATCGAAGGCCCGCTGCCGCCGGCTGCCAAGGTGGTTCCGCAGGCGATCGAAGCCGCGCCGGAGGCTGCAGCGGAAGCCGGCAAGAAGGCGCGCAAGCCGCGCGCGAAGAAGGCTTCTGCCGAAGTCGCAGTGCAGATCGCCTCGCCCGCGCGCTCGACGCCCGCTGTCGAGCCGGTTGCGGAGCCCGTCGCAGTCGTTGCCGCGCCAGCCGCTGAAGTCAAGGGGAAGAAATCACGCGCCAGCAAGAATGCACCCGTCGAGGTGACGCCGGCGCCCACGCCCCCAGAGTTGGCCGATCCCGCGCCTGCGCCTCTCGCGGAGAAGCCAGCGAGCAAGTCCCGCTCGCGCAAGGCTGCCGCAGTGACGGCAGTCGCAGCAGTCGAAACGTCGGTGACGCCCGAGACCCGTCCGCGCAGGAAGAAGGCCGTCGCTGCGCCGGCACCGACCGTCGATGTGCCGACCGAAGTCCAGGCTGCGTCCGAGGCAAAGCCGAAGTCGCGCGCGAAGAAGAAGGCCGCAGTGACGGCGCCGCTCGCCGAGGCACCGACCGACAGCCCGACGCCTGAGGCCAAGCCGGCCAGGTCGCGCGCAAAAAAAACCGCCGCCGCGCCAGCTGCCGAAACGCTAGAATCCGCGCCCTCGACTCCGACTGCAGCCCCGGCCCGACGCGCCGGCCGCAAGACCTCAGCACAGGGCCCCGACCGTGGCTAAAGCACCTGAGAACGCACCCACCCGCCTGATCTACGGCTTCCATGCCGTCTCTGCCAAGCTGCGCCACGCACCCGACTCGGTGCTGGAAATCTATCTCTCCGGCGACCGCAAGGACGCGCGGGTCAAGAAATTCATCGCCCAGGCCGAGGCCGCCGGCGCGCGCATCCTGCAGAGCGACGGCGACAAGCTCGACGGCCTGGTCGGCACCCGCCGCCACCAGGGCGTGGTCGCCAAGGTCGACGCCACCCGGCGCGAGATCAAGCTCGCCGACGTGCTCGACAGCCTCGACGAGAACGCGCTCATCCTCGTCCTCGATGGCGTGCAGGACCCGCACAACCTTGGCGCCTGCCTGCGCGTCGCGGACGCCGCTGGTGCGCACGCGGTGGTCGCGCCCAAGGACCGCGCGGTGGGGCTGAACGCCACCGCGATCAAGGTCGCCAGCGGCGCCGCCGACACCGTGCCCTACATCACCGTCACCAACCTCGCACGCGCCTTGCGTGAGATGCAGGAGGCCGGCGTGTGGGTCGTCGGCGCCGACGGGGAGGCCGATAAAACCATCCACGACATCGACCAGAAGGTGCCGGTGGCGTGGGTGCTCGGCGCCGAAGGCGATGGCCTGCGCCGCCTCACCCGCGACACCTGCGACGCGCTCGCGCGCATCCCGATGCACGGCAGCGTCGAGAGCCTGAACGTGTCGGTGGCGAGCGGCATCTGCCTGTTCGAGGCCCGCCGCCAGCGCGGCTGACGCACGGCGGGCGCTGGAAGGCGCGCGCCGCGCGGCGGGATGCCAATGTTCGCGACCGCCGCCCCACGAGAACCAGAACCGCCGTGGATCGGAGTCACCTGTAGGCGCGGCGGCCGCCGCGAACACGGTGGCGCAGCGATCGACGCGGCTGAGAAGAACCCCGGGCTGCGTTCGCGCCTTCCGGCGCTCCTACGGGAACGGCGGCAGCCGCGAGCCTTTGCTTGCACGCGTGCCGACGTGCCCATCTTTTGCCGTGGTGGCCTGTTTGCCGCTAAGCTTGCGGCCTCATTTGCTTCGGGGTGCCCGCGATCAAGGCGGGAGAATCGGGAAGGTGGTGAAAATCCACCGCGCGCCCAGCGCCGTGAAGGGGATCGTTCGGGCAAGGCTTGCCCAGCCACTGGCTCGCAAGGGCCGGGAAGGCGTCTGGACGAGACGATCCGCAGCCGGAAGACCGGCCCCGAAGCGTTCTGCACAGCCGTCTGGTCGGCAGCTGTTTCCTGCTCAACGACAAGGGGACTACTTCATGAGCAGCCCGACGCAGGTGCAGTCCGCGCCAGCGCGCGCCGATGCGCCCGCGCATCTTTCAGACGACGCGCGCGCTGACCTTCAAGCCGGCTTGCCGGCCCATCCACCAACGAACGCGCACGCGGACCTCCGGCCTGAAGCACCCGCCCGCTTCCAGTCCGATCCGCTCTTCGGCACTGCCGAGCGCGACGCCGTATACCGCGCCATCCACACCCGCCGCGACGTACGCGGCGAGTTCCTCCCCGACCCGGTGCCCGACGAGGTGCTCGCGCGCGTGCTCACCGCTGCCCACCATGCGCCCTCCGTCGGCTTCATGCAGCCGTGGGATTTCATAGTGGTGCGCGCGCGAGAAGTGCGCGCGAAGATCCACGCCGATTTCCTCGCCGCTCACGCTGAGGCCGAGCAGATGTTCGACGAGGACAAGCGCGCCACCTACCGCAACCTCAAGCTCGAAGGCATCCTCGAGTCGCCGCTCAATCTTTGCATCACCTGCGATCGCAGCCGCCATGGCCCGGTGGTGATCGGGCGCACCCACATCGGCGCGATGGACGTCTACAGCGCGGTGTGTGCGGTGCAGAACCTCTGGCTCGCCGCGCGCGCCGAGAACCTGGGCGTCGGCTGGGTCAGCATCCTCCACCCGCAGGCGCTGCGCGCTGCGCTCGGCATCCCGGCGGAGATCATCCCGATCGCCTACCTGTGCGTCGGCTACGTGCGTGACTTCCACGCCCGCCCCGAGCTCGAGGCCGCCGGCTGGTTGAATCGCGTGCCGCTGCCCGAGCTGCTGCACTTCGATGGCTGGCAGGGCGCGGTGGACGAGGCTGGCGAGCGGCTGGTCGACGCGATCGGCCGAGTGCAGCCGGTGGTGCGCTGATGGCGCGTGCAC
>JBEOKH010000152.1:0-8769 GCA_040275625.1 Thauera sp.
CGCCGGGGCGGCGGTGGCGGTGCCGCCCGAGATCATGGGCATCGGCCCGGCACCGGCGATCCGCGCTGCGGCCCGGCTGGCCGGGATCAAGGTGGAGGACATCGGCCGCGTCGAGATCAACGAGGCCTTCGGTGCCCAGTATCTCGCCTGCGAGCGCGAGCTCGGCCTCGACCGCGACAAGACCAACGTGCATGGGGGTGCGATCGCGATCGGCCATCCGCTCGGGGCCTCGGGTGTGCGCCTCACCCACACCGTGGCGCGTGCAGCGCGCGCGGCGGGTCTGCAGTACGGCGTGTCCTCGGCCTGCGCCGGCGGCGGCCAGGGCGTCGCGGTGATCGTGGAGAACGTCGCCTGAGCGGCGACAGGGAGAACCCTATGAAATTCGAAGGCAGCACTTTCATCGTTACCGGCGGCGCGTCGGGCCTGGGCGAGGCGACCGTGCGCGCGCTGCACGGCGCTGGCGCCAGCGTGGTGATCGCCGACCTCAACGTGGCGCAGGGCGAGCAGCTTGCCGCCGAACTCGGCGCGCGCGCTGTGTTCGGCCGCACCAACGTCGCCGATGAGGCCGATGCGAAGGCGGCGGTCGAGCTGGCGGTGAGCCGCTTCGGCAGCCTGCAGGGCCTGGTCAATTGCGCCGGCATCGGCAATGCCGGCAAGGTGCTCGGCAAGGACGGGCCGCAGCCGCTGGCCGAATTCGCCCGCTCGATCCAGATCAACCTCGTCGGCACCTTCAACATGATCCGGCTCGCCGCCGCGGCGATGAGCCAGGGCACGGCACAGGCCGACGGCGAGCGCGGTGTCATTGTCAACACGGCATCGGTGGCCGCCTACGAGGGCCAGATCGGCCAGGCCGCCTATGCGGCCTCCAAGGGCGGCATCGTGTCGATGACGCTGCCGATCGCGCGCGAGCTGGCGCGCTTCGGGATCCGCGTGATGACGATCGCGCCCGGCCTCTTCATCACCCCGATGATGCGCGGCCTGCCGCCCGAGGTGCAGCAGTCGCTCGGCGAGAACACCCCCTTCCCGCAGCGCCTCGGCGAGCCGGAGGAGTTTGCCAGGCTGGTGCTGAGCATCGTCGACAACGTGATGCTCAACGGCGAGACCATCCGCCTCGACGGCGCGGTGCGCCTGGCCGCGCGCTGAGGAGCCGGCGCATGGCACGCAGCCACATCCATCGCATGCGCATCGCCTTCAGCGATTGCGACCCGGCGCAGATCGTGTTCTTCGCCAACTACTTCAAGTGGTTCGACACCGCGTTCCGCGAATTCTGCACCGCGTGCGGCGTACCGAGCTGGCGCGAGACCACCGCCACGCGCGGCATCATCGGCGCACCGCTGGTCGATGCGCAGGCGAAGTTCCACAACTCGGCGACCTATGGCGAGGACATCGAGATCGAGTCATGGGTCGAGGACTGGGGCGGCAAGAGCTTCGTGATGCGCCACCTCGCGCGGCGCGGCGACACCGTCCTGTGCGAGGGCAGGGAGGTCCGCGTGTTCGCCGTCCAGGACCCGGAGAATCCGTTGCGCATCAAGGCCATTCCCATCCCCGAGGACATCCGCGCCCTGTGTGGCTGAGCGGATGACCCCACGACAACGACACCGCGGAGACGCCGGATGTACGACTATCAGCCCCCACTGCGGGACATGCAGTTCATCCTCAGCGAGCTGGCCGGGCTCGACCGTATCGGAGCCCTGCCAGGCTGCGAGGACGCGACCCCCGATCTGATCGCCGCCATCCTCGAGGAGGCCGGCAGGTTCGCCGCCGGCGTGCTCGCGCCGATCAACCGTGCGGGCGACGAGCAGGGCTGCCGGCTGCTGGACGACGGCAGGGTGAGCACGCCCGATGGCTGGCAGCAGGCCTACGACGAGTTCCGCGCGGCAGGCTGGCTCGGGCTTTCGCTGCCGACGGAATTTGGCGGGCAGGGTATGCCGAAGCTGGTGTCCACCCCGGTCATGGAGATGTGGAACGCCGCCAACATGGCCTTCACCATGCTGCCGATCCTCAACCAGGGCCAGGCCGAGGCGCTGCTGATCGCCGCCAGCGCGGAACAGAAGCGCACCTGGCTGCCCAGGGTGGTGAGCGGCGAGTGGGGCAGCACGATGAACCTCACCGAACCGCAGGCCGGCTCCGACCTCGCCGCTACCCGCGCGCGCGCCGAGCCGCAGGCCGACGGCAGCTACAGGCTCTTCGGGCAGAAGATCTTCATCTCCTACGGAGAGCACGAGCTCACGCCCAACATCGTGCACCTGGTGCTCGCCCGCCTGCCCGATGCCCCCGCGGGCGTCAAGGGGCTGTCGCTGTTCATCGTGCCCAAGTTCCTGGTGGAGGCCGACGGCAGCCTCGGCGCACGCAACGACGTGCGCTGCATCGCGATCGAACACAAGATGGGCATCCACGGCAGCCCCACCTGCACGCTCAGCTTCGGCGACGCGGGCGGCGCCACCGGCTATCTCGTCGGCGCGCCCAATCGCGGGCTGGAGATCATGTTCATCATGATGAACGAGGCGCGCTTCGGCGTCGGCGTGCAGGGGCTGGGCCTGGCCGAGCGCGCCTGGCAGATGGCGCTCGGCTACGCCCGCGAGCGCGTGCAGGGGCGCGATGCGGTGAGCGGCGAGGCAGGCAAGCCGATCATCCACCACCCCGACGTCAAGCGCATGCTGCTGTCGATGCGGGCCCGGGTGATGGCGATGCGCGCGCTGCTCTACACCGCGGCGGGCTGGTTCGACATCGCGCACCACCATCCCGATCGCGCGCTGGCCGACAAGCACGGCCGCTACCTCGACCTGCTGATGCCGGTCGCCAAGGGCTGGTGCACCGAGGTCGGCAACGACGTCTGCGACGACGCCATCCAGGTCTTCGGCGGCATGGGTTTCGTCGAGGAGACCGGGGTCGCGCAGCACTACCGCGACGCCCGCATCATCACGATCTATGAGGGCACCACCGGCATCCAGGCCAACGACCTGGTCGGACGCAAGATCCTGCGCGAGGGCGGCGCCACCCTCAAGGAGCTCATCGTCGACCTGCGTGCAAGCGCCGCCGCGCTCTCCGGCGCGGGGCTTGCCGAGATCGGTGACGGCCTGGGCGACGCGATCGACGCGCTGGAATCGGCCACCGAGTGGATGCTCGCCAACGGCCGCGAGCAGCTCGCCGACGTGCTCGCCGGCGCGGTGCCCTTCCTGCATCTGCTCGGCACCGTGTGTGGCGGCTGGCAGCTCGGTCGTGCCGCGCTCGTCGCGCAGGTGAAGCAGCGCGCGGGCGATGGCGATGCCGTCTATCTGGCCGGCATCGTCGATCTTGCGCGCTTTTACGTCGCCACCATCGGTCCGCAGGCGGCCGCCCACGCCGCCACCGTGCGCGAGGCCGGCGCGGCGCTGACCCGCTTCAACGAAGCCGCGAACCCACGCCCGATGTAGGAGCGGCGGAAGCCGCGAACCCGTGTCCCGATGCCGCGAACCCGTGTCCCAATGGCCGGGATGATCGCGGCGGCAACCGCCTTTCAACCACTTCCCCGCTCTCCGCCCCGCGGGCAGCGTGCGTCGCGCCCTCCACCGACAACTTCCAGGAACGCCGATCATGGCAAGCACAAAAGTCATCACTGCGGCCGACGCCGCCACACTGATCAAGGACGGCGCCACCCTCTACTGCAGCGGGGTGGGCCTGGCCGGATTCGCCGAGGAGGTCGCGATCGCCATCCAGGCACGCTTCCAGGCCACCGGACACCCGCGCGACATGAGCATCTGGCACGCCTGCGGCCTGGGTAACGCCAAGGACAAGGGGATCTACCACCTGACCCAGCCCGGCATGATCAAGCGCATCGTCGGCGGCCACTTCGGCGTTGGCGGGCCGATCCTGATGAAGCTGATCATGGAGGACCGGATCGAAGCCTACAACCTCCCGCAGGGCGTGCTGGTGGTGCTGCCGCGCGAGATGGCCGCCGGCCGTCCGGGGCTGATCACCAAGGTCGGGCTGGAAACCTTCGTCGACCCCCGCATCGAGGGCGGCAAGATCAACGCGGTCACCACCGAGGACCTCGTCGAGCGCGTCGAGTTCGACGGCGAGCAGTGGCTGTTCTACCGCGCGCCCAGGATCGACGTGGCGCTGATCCGTGGCACCAGCGCGGACGAGAACGGCAACATCACGGTCGAGGACGAGGGCATCTTCAACGAGTCGATCTCGATCGCGCAGGCCGCTCGGCGCAACGGCGGCATCGTCATCGCGCAGGTCCTGCACGTGGTGCAGAACGGCACGCTGCATCCGAAGCAGGTCAAGGTGCCCGGCATCCTCGTCGACCACGTCGTCATCGGCCGCCCCGAGAACCACATGCAGACCATGGGCACGCAGTACAACCGCGCCTTCACCGGCGACGTCCGCGTGCCGGTGCATTCGCTGCCGCGGCTGCCGCTCGACGAGCGCAAGATCATCGCCCGCCGCGCGGCGATCGAGCTCGGCCACGGCGCGATCGTCAACCTGGGCATCGGCGTGCCCGCAGGCATCGCCACGGTGGCGGCCGAGGAGGGCGTGCAGGACCTCATGGCGCTCACCCTGGAGACCGGCCACATCGGCGGTGTGCCTGCCGACGGCCCGGACTTCGCCCACGCCACCAACGCCGACGCCACCCTCGACCCCGGCTACCAGTTCGACTTCTACGACGGCGGCGGGCTGGACGTGGCCTTCCTCGGCCTGGCGCAGACCGACGTCCAGGGCAACGTCAACGTGAGCAAGTTCAGCGGCCGGCCGGTCGGCTGCGGCGGCTTCATCAACATCACCCAGAACGCGAAGAAGGTGGTGTTCTGCGGCACCTTCACCGCCAGCGGGCTGCAGGTCCGTGCCGGAAACGGTCGCCTGGAGATCGTCCGCGAGGGCACCAGCCGCAAGTTCCTCGACCAGGTGGAGCAGATCACCTTCAGCGGCCACTACGCCGCCGGGGTAGGGCAGACGGTGATGTACGTGACCGAGCGCGCGGTGTTCCAGCTCACCCGCGAGGGCGGCATGGAACTGCTCGAAGTGGCGCCCGGCATCGACATCGAGCGCGACATCCTCGCCCACATGGATTTCGTCCCGCGGATGGACAAGGTCCGCCCGATGGATACCGGCATCTTCGACGAGCAGTGGGGACGGTTGTCAGCAATCCTGCACGGGTGAGGCTGGCAGCGCGGGCGTGTAATAGGATGTTCGCGTCCTCGCCGCACGCACCTGGAATCCCGCCATGCACCAGACCCTGTTTGTCTTCGATCACCCCGAATCGGTCGTCAGCTGGTCGGCGATCGACGACCGCGTCATGGGCGGCGTGTCGCGCAGCGCGCTGCGGTTCGATCCGGCCGGCCATGCGGTCTTCGCCGGCGTGGTGTCGGCGGACAACAACGGCGGCTTCGCCTCCGTGCGCAGCCCGGTTTCGCAATCGCCGGGCGGGGCGATCGACGCCCTCGAGCTCGAGGTGCGCGGCGATGGCCGCCACTACAAGCTCAACCTGCGCACCGACCGCGGCTTCGACGGCATCAACTACCAGGCCGCATTCGAAACCAGCGCCGGCACCTGGATCCGTGCGCTGCTGCCCCTGGCGGCATTCCGCCCCACGCACCGCGGCCGCCCGATCGCCGACGCCGCATCGCTGCACGGCGCGCGGATCAAGCAGCTCGGGCTGATGATCGCCGACCGCCAGTTCGGCCCTTTCGAGCTGGCGATCCGCGGCATTGCCGTGATCAGCGCAGGGGAGGGCGGCGAAGGATCGCGCTGAGCCGGCCGGCCAAGGCCTTGAGGCGCGGGTTCATACAGGCGCGAACAGGCCGTCGAGCGTCCCACCCAGGACGTTTGCCGGTTCAGCTTCGGTTCAGGATGTGCGCCCCATACTCCGCTCGCCTTGACCACGGAGTCCTCATGATGAAATCCAGCATCGCAACGTCGTCCTTGTTGCTCGCACTGGCTGCCGGCCTTGCGGGCCCGGTGTGCGCTGCCGACGAGAGCTCCCCAGCGCTTGCGCCAGACCCTTGCGCAGCCAGCAGTCGCGAGATCGCCGCGGTCGCGGCGCATCTGCGCGACGCCCGCGCGCAACGCACGGGCACGTCGGCGCAGACCGCCGCCCATGCGACGCTGGCCAGCGAACTGGACGCACACCTCGACGCCCTGCATGCGAATCTGCCCGCTCCGGGCACCCAGCGTGCGCAGGCAAGCGTGCTGCTGAGCGACATGCGTGATGCGGTATCGCTGATGCGCAGCGCCGCGCGCGCCGACGCACGGGAACTCGCCGCGCGACGAATCGAAGACGATCGTCGCCGCTACCGCACGCTGCTGACCACGCTCGGTTGCACCGACACGCGCCCCACATCGCTCTGAGCCGATTCCCCACGGCCGCGGAGTACCCGCTGGAGCTGCAGCCGATTGGCGCGCTCGGCGCCGGCACCCTGTCCTCTGTCGGCGCGCGCCTCATCGACGCACCCATCGCGCGCGTCCTGCTAAGGCGCTCACGCCGGCGATCAGCCCCTGGCGCCGCTACAGATCACCCGGCGCGCGCCCGGTCCGCACGACGTGCAGATCGCCACACCCTGGGCGGCTACTCGCAGCGCATCGTGGTGCACGAGCGCTACATGCTGCGCATCCGCCACCCCGAGGCGCAGCTCGCCGCGGTGGCGCCGCTGCTGTGCGCCGGCATCACCACGTATTCGCCGCCGCGCCACTGGAAGGTGGGGCCGGGGCAGAAGGTCGGGGTGGTCGGCATCGGCGGCCTGGGCCACATGGGGGTCAAGCTCGCCCATGCGATAGGCGCGCGCGTGGTGGCGTTCGCCACCTCGGCATCCAAGCGCGAGGCCGCGTTCGCGCTCGGGGCGGACGAGGTCGTGGTGTCGCGCAATGAAGACGAGATGGCGGCGCACAAAAAGAGCCTGGACTTCATCCTCAAAACCGTCGCCGCGCCGCACGAGCTCGATGCGTTCGTGAAGCTGCTCAAGCGCGACGGGGCGATGGTGCTGGTGGGCGCCCCCGCAGCGCCGCATCCGTCGCCCAGCGTGCTGCAGTTGATCATGCGCCGCCTGACCATCGCCGGTTCGATGATCGGCGGCATCCCCGAGACGCAGAAGATGCTCGACTTCTGCGTCGAGCACGGCATCGTCGCCGACATCGAGCTGATCCGCGCCGAGCAGATCAACGAGGCCTACGCGCGCATGCTCGCGGGCGACGTGAAGTATCGCTTCGTGATCGACAGCACGAGTCTGGGGTAACGCCACCCTCAAGCCGCGCGGCGGCTAAACCAGGCTTGATCGTGAGCGGAGATCCCGACAACGCGACCGAGTCGCATCAAGATCGCGCCGGGGATTGACGTCGACGACATCACCGACGCCAATCCCCAGGAGACCTTTGCCTGCCCGGTATCACCACGCGCTGGTAGGCCGCGCCTCAAGGGCGCCCACCTGATGGGCGGCGGTCTCGAGAACGGCGGGTCTTCGGGCTCTCGGACGGAGGGGTTTTGGCCGCCTGCCGCCATCGGAAACCGCATCCCCATCGCTGCCCTTGATTGCAGTTTGGGCTGGACCGTGTATACGCGGTTCGACCAAGTTCCGGGCCCCGCCAACCCTCCGCATGCAGCCCCACGCAGGTGCAGTGTCACCGCCTGTCCATTTCTGCCTCCCCTGCGCCGGCCAGTGCTCGCCAAGCCGCGCCGACTGGAAGACGTGGCCTTCGATGTCCTGGCCGCCTTCACTTGGCATCATGGCCGCAAAGCCGGTTTGCGCGCAGCCCCAGCCGGCCTTGATCGGCGTGCGCTTGACGCGCGTCGGCGCCTGGACCCGAGTGCGCCGGCCGCTGAGTGACGCGACTCAGTGATCGTTCCCCGCGTAGATCCACATCGAAACCGTGCGCCCGGCGCGGGTGAAGCCCATCGCCTCGTAGAACGCCACCGCGTCGCCGTCGGCGCTCAGCATCAGCTGGTGGAAGTCGCGGTAGCGCTCGAGCATCGCAGCCATCAGCTGGCGCCCGATGCCCTGGCGCTGGAACGCCGGCAACACGAGCATGTGCGGGAAATACGCCACCAGGTGCCCGTCCGAGATCGCATTGACCAGGCCCACCAGCCGTCCGTCCACGCGCGCGGTCGCCAGCGCATGCGAATCGCGCAGCGCGCGCATCAGCAGCGCGGGCTTGTCGGCGGATGACCAGCGATTGGCGACGTAAAGCGCCAGCACCTCATCGTGCTCGATCGGATCGGACAGGGAAATGACGGCGTTCAAGCGCATGCCTGGGAAATCCGGGAAGCGTGGCGGGATGGAGAAGCCTGAGGCCGGCGAGCCTGGCGCGCTCAGATCGTCGCCAGCACCGCCTGCAGCGTCTGCGCCCCGTGCGGCGACAGCAGCCAGCCGAGCGCCGCGCAGTTGAGCACCACGGTGATCCAGTAGGTGGTCTGGAACGAGGCCTTCGAGGACTTGTGGCGGAACAGCCGCTGCGCCGCCAGCGCGCCCGGCCAGCCGCCGAGCAGCGAGAACAGGTGCAGCGTGCTCTCCTGCACCCGCCAGACCTTGCGCACCGCGGCCGACTTGTCGTGCCCGTAGGCGAGGAAGGCGACCACGCTCGCGACGACATAGAGCCCGAGCACCGCCAGCGGCAGCCGCCCGAGCCAGGCCATCACGGCCAACACGCCGACGAAGCCAGCCGCGAACAGCGGAGGCAGGGCGCTGCGCCCCGGCGCCGCAGGCGCCACCGCACGCTCGCCGACGAAGGCGACGGCCTTTGCCTGCAGCCGTCCCTTGGCGTCGGTGACCCTGCCTTCGGCGGTGCCGACGCGACGTC
>JBEOKH010000153.1:0-14100 GCA_040275625.1 Thauera sp.
CTCCTATGAAATGGCGCGCCGCTTGGTGGCGCGCGGGCATCAGGTGACCATGGTGTGCGGTAGCTACGGCCTGGGCGAGACGGGGCTGTCGGCGCCGTTCGCCAAGGGTGTGCGCCGCGGCAACGTGGATGGGATCGACATCGTCGAGTTCGACCTGGCGTATTCCAACGCCGATGGCTTCGTGAAGCGGGCGATGACTTTCGTGAAGTTTGCGCTGCGCAGCGTGAAGCTGGCGCTGACCGATCGTTACGACGTGGTCTTTGCCACCACCACGCCGCTGACCGCCGGCATTCCCGGCATCTTCGCGCGCTGGCTGCGCGGCAAGCCTTTCGTGTTCGAGGTGCGCGATCTTTGGCCCGAGCTGCCCAAGGCGATGGGCGTGATCCGCAACCCGCTGGTGCTGGGCGCCATGTCGGCGCTGGAGTGGGCGAGCTACCGCTCGGCGCATCGTGTGGTGGGGCTGTCGCCCGGCATCGTGGAAGGCATTGCGCGCCGCGGCGTGCCGCGGGAGCGCATCACGCTGGTGCCCAACGGCTGCGACCTGGAGATCTTCGGCGGCGAGGTCACGCCCTGGCGGCCGGAGGCGGTCAAGCCGACCGACCTGCTGGCGGCCTTTACCGGCACGCACGGCATGGCCAACGGGCTGGATGCGGTGCTGGATGCGGCGGCGGTGCTCAAGCGCCGCGGGCGCGACGACATCAAGATCCTGCTCATCGGCCAGGGTAAGCTCAAGCCCGCGCTGCAGGCGCGTGCCGAGCGCGAGGGCCTGTGGAACGTGGTGTTCCATGATCCGGTGAACAAGGCCAGGCTGGCCGGGCTGATGGCGAGCACCGACGTAGGCATGCAGATCCTGGCGAATGTGCCGGCCTTCTACTACGGCACCTCGCCCAACAAGTTCTTCGACTACATTGCGTCGGGCCTGCCGGTGCTGAACAACTATCCCGGCTGGCTGGCCGGGATGATCGAGGAGAACCGCTGCGGCTTTGCGGTGCCGCCCGACAACCCCAACGCCTTTGCCGATGCGCTGGAGAAGGCGGCCGACGACCGCGAGGCGCTGAAGGAAATGGGTCAGCGCGGCAAGGAACTGGCGATCCGCGAGTTCGACCGCGAGAAGCTGGCCGACCGCTGGGTGGATTGGGTGGAGGGCGCGCGGCGATGATCAAGCGCGCCTTCGACATCGTCGCCTCGGCGATCGGCCTGCTGTTGCTGGCGCCGGTAATTGCGGTGCTCGCTTGGCAGATCCGCAAGAAGCTCGGCTCCCCCGTCCTCTTCCGCCAGACCCGCCCCGGCCTGCACGGCCAGCCCTTCCAGATGGTCAAGTTCCGCACCATGCGCGACGCCATCGGCCCGGACGGCCAGCCGCTGCCCGACTCCGAGCGCATGACGCCCTTCGGCAGCTTTCTGCGTTCGGCCAGCCTGGACGAGCTGCCCGAGCTGTGGAACGTGCTCAAGGGCGACATGAGCCTGGTGGGGCCGCGGCCGCTGCTGATGGAATACCTGCCGCTGTATTCGCCCGAGCAGGCGCGCCGCCACGAGGTGCGCCCGGGGGTGACGGGTTGGGCGCAGATCAACGGGCGCAATGCGCTGAGCTGGGAAGAGAAGTTTCGCCTGGACGTGTGGTACGTGGACAACCAGTCGTTCTGGCTGGATCTTAAGATCCTGGCGCTGACGGTGAAGAAGGTGTTCGTACGCGAGGGGATCAGCGCGGCGGGGGAGGTGACGGCGGCGAAGTTCACCGGGAACAAGGGACCATGATCAAAAGCATCACACTGACCAATTTTCTGAGCTACGGGCCGACGACGGGCGCGGTCGAGCTGCGGGCGCTGAACGTGATCATCGGCCCGAACGGCTCGGGGAAGTCGAACCTGATCGAGGCGCTCGAGCTGCTTCGCGCGACGCCGAAGGATCTGCTCACGCCGGTGCGGGATGGCGGCGGGGTTCGTGACTGGCTCTGGAAAGGCGCGGCGAAGCTGCCCACGGCGACGATCGACGCGGTGGTCGATAACCCGAGAGCGTTGGTTCCGCTGCGCTACGTGCTGAGCTTTACGGAGGTCGGGCAGCGTTTCGAGATTCTGGATGAGCGGGTCGAGAACGCCTCGCCGGATCGCGGGCACCAGAAGCCTTATCTCTATTACCGATTCGAGAATGGGCACGGTGTGCTCAACGTGAAGGGGAAGGAGCGTCGGCTGCAGCACGAGGATATCGACCCGGTGGCATCGATCCTCGCGCAGCGCAAGGACCCGGACCAGTATCCCGAGCTCACCTATCTGGGGAATGCGTTTGGCAGGATGCGCCTTTACAGGGAGTGGAGCTTCGGGCGATACACCGTGCCGCGCTTGCCGCAGAAGGCCGATCTGCCCAATGAGCATCTGGAGCCGGACGGCAGCAATCTGGGCCTGGTGCTGAACCGGCTTCGCCGTGAGCCCGCGGTCAAGCGGCGGCTTTTGGAGGCCTTGGGCGCGCTGTATGACGGTATCGACGACTTCGACGTGCAGATCGAGGGTGGGACGGTGCAGGTGTTTTTGCATGAGGGGCGCTACACCGTGCCCGCCACGCGCCTTTCGGACGGCACGCTGCGCTATCTGTGTCTGCTCGCCGTGCTGTGCCACCCCAGCCCGGGCCCGCTGATCTGCATCGAGGAGCCGGAGCTCGGCTTGCATCCGGATGTGCTGCCCACGCTTGCAGCGCTGCTGAAGGAAGCTTCCGAGCGCACGCAGCTCATCGTGACGACCCATTCGGACGTGCTGGTGGATGCCTTGTCGGACATGCCGGAGGCCGTGCTGGTGGCGGGACGCTCGGAAGCGGGCACCACGCTCGAGCGCCTGTGCGCGGAAAAGCTCAAGCCGTGGTTGGAGAAGTACCGCCTGGGGCAGCTCTGGACGCGTGGCGAGATCGGGGGGACGCGGTGGTGAAGCTCTATGTGGAAGGCGGCGGAGACACCGCCGTGCTCAGGACGGCCTGCCGTGAGGGCTTCACGAACTTCATCACCAAGGCGGGTATCCAGCGCCGGCCGCGTGTGGTTGCGTGTGGCGGTCGTCGGGATGCCTACGAGTCGTTCTGCACGGCGATCGCGCAGGGAGAAGCGGCGATGCTGTTGGTGGACAGCGAGGCTGCGGTTGCCAAGGTGACTGCGGCATCGCCCTGGGCAAGACGCTTTGTCCAGGCGCTCGAGAAGATGGACAAATGAACGAGCATCCCCCCCTTTTTGCGGTGTACGGCGCGAGCGGCTGCGGGCGCGGAATCATGCCGCTGGCGCGCGAGCAGTTGCGCCGGCAGGGCGTGGCGCCGGAGCGGTTGGTGTTCGTGGACGACGGTGCGGTGGACGCCAGCGTGAATGGGCAGCGGGTGCTGTCGTACGCGGATTTTTTGGCGGCGCCGGCGGGCGAGCGCCGTGTGGTGCTGGCGATCGCGAACAGCGCGGTGCGCGAGCGCCTGGCGGCACGCTGCGCGGTGGACGGCGTGCGCGCGTGGACGGTGGCGGCGGCCAATGTGGTGGTGATGGATGAGGTGGTGATCGGAGAGGGCGCGGCGCTGAGCCCGTTCGTGACCCTCACCTCGAACATCCGGATCGGGCGTTTCTTCCACGCCAATTTGTATAGCTACGTCGAGCACGATTGCGTGATCGGCGATTTCGTGACCTTTGCGCCGGGCGTGAAGTGCAACGGCAACATCGTCATCGAGGACCACGCCTACATCGGCACCGGCGCCGTGATCAAGCAGGGCAAGCCCGGCCAGCCCCTGGTGATCGGCCGCGGCGCGGTGGTGGGCATGGGCGCGGTGGTGACGAAGAACGTCCCCCCCGGCGCGACCGTCGTCGGCAACCCCGCGCGCGTGATGGCCAAAGCCGGTTGAGGGGGATGTAGGAGCGGCGGCAGCCGCGAACGGGCGGTTGTGTGCTCGCCGGCGGTGGTTGGTGATGCCTCATTCGCGCCTGCCGGCGCTCCTACATGAGACGTCGCCGATGGGGAGGCCGTCGCGGGGCGGTGGGCGTGGATGGGGCGCGACCCGTCGAGCGGTGGGGCCCATGTAGGAGCGGCGGCAGCCGCGAATGGGCGGTTGAGGTTTATGTAGGAGCGGCGGCAGCCGCGAATGGGCGGCTGTGCCGTCGCCGGCGGTGGGCGGGGGTGATGCCTCATTCGCGCCTGCCGGCGCTCCTACATGAGACGTCGCCGATGGAGAGGCCGTCGCGGGGCGGGGGGCGTGGATGGGGCGCGACCCGTCGAGCGGTGGAGCCCATGTAGGAGCGGCGGCAGCCGCGAATGGGCGGTGGTGCCGTCGCCGGCGGTGAATGGGTGGTGGGCCGCCGATTCGCGCCTTCCGGCGCTCCCACAGAAAGTTTGATGTAGGAGCGGCGGCAGCCGCGAACGGGCGGTGGTGCCGTGACCGCGGGCGATGTGTTTGTCGCACGGCGGTGCGGCCTGGATATTTTTGACTACGGGCGATTTTCGATGCTGAACACTCCTTTTAGCCCCTGGCCTTCCTTCACTACGGAGGAGGCCGACGCGGTGCGCGATGTGCTGCTGTCGAACAAGGTGAATTACTGGACGGGCACCGAGTGCCGCGCGTTCGAGAAGGAATACGCGGCCTGGGCGGGCACGCGCTACGCGGTGGCGCTGGCCAACGGCACGCTGGCGCTGGACGTGGCGCTGCAGGCGCTGGGCATCGGGCCGGGTGACGAGGTGGTGGTGACGCCGCGCACCTTCATCGCGAGCGTGTCGTGTGTGGTCAATGCGGGGGCGACGCCGGTGTTTGCGGATGTGGACGCGGACAGCGGCAATCTGTCGGCCGAGACCATCGCGCGCGTGCTGACGCTGCGCACGCGGGCCGTGATCTGCGTGCATCTGGCGGGCTGGCCGTGCGACATGGACCCGATCATGGACCTGGCCGAGCAGCACGGGCTGAAGGTGATCGAGGACTGCGCGCAGGCGCACGGGGCGCGCTACAAGGGGCGCAGCGTGGGCTCGATCGGGCATGTGGGGGCGTGGTCGTTCTGCCAGGACAAAATCATGACCACCGGCGGCGAGGGCGGCATGGTGACGACCGACGACGAGGCGCTGTGGCGCAGCATGTGGTCGTTCAAGGACCACGGCAAGAGCTACGCTGCGGTGTATGAGCGCGAGCATCCGCCGGGCTTTCGCTGGCTGCACGAGGGCTTCGGCACCAACTGGCGCATGCTCGAGATGCAGGCGGCGGTGGGACGCATCCAGCTGCGCCGCATGGCGGCGTGGACCCTGGCGCGGGTGGCGAATGCGCAGGCGATCCTCGCCGCATGCCGGCGCCATGACGTGCTGCGGGTGCCGGAATTCCGCTGCGATGCGGGGCAATGCGGGCCGGGTTGCTGCCGTGATTCCAATTGCGTGCATGCGCAATACAAGTGCTATGTATATGTAAGGCCCGAGCGTCTGGCGGCGGGCTGGGACCGCGACCGCATCGCGGCCGAGATCAACGCGCGCGGGGTGCCGTGCTTTCAGGGTTCGTGCTCGGAGGTGTATCTCGAGAAGGCGTTCGACGGCACCGGCTGGCGGCCGGCCGTGCGCCTGCCGGTGGCGCAGACGCTGGGCGAGACCTCGCTGATGTTCCTGGTGCATCCGACGCTGACGGCGGCAGAGATCGACAGGACGTGCGCGGTGGTGGATGAGGTGCTGGACCTGGCCGCGCGCTGATGCGGGCGGACGGGCAAAGGGCGGACTGTGATGCGTAATTCGCTGTTGGGGCTACCGCGCCGCTACAAGCGCGTGCTGCAGGTGGCGGCGGACGTGGTGCTGGTGTGGGTGGCGCTGTGGCTGGCGTTTTTCGTCCGGCTGGAGGACATAAACCTGATCCAGCCGTTTGGCGGGCATGGCTGGGTGTTCTTGCTGGCGCCGGTGGTGACGCTGCCGTTTTTTGTGGTGCTGGGGCTGTATCGCGCGGTGCTGCGCTATGTGGGGCGGCACGCGCTGATCACCATCGCCAAGGCGGTGACGCTGGCTGCGGCGGTGTTCCTGATGATCCTGGTGGTGCTGCCGGCGCAGCAGCCGGTGGTGCCGCGGTCGGTGCCGGTGATCTACTGGGGTACGGCGTTGCTGCTGCTGGGCGGGCTGCGCCTGGTCATGCGGCATTTTTTCATTGGCGACTGGCTGGCGCTGCCGGCGGATGCCAGCAAGCCGGGGCTGTGGCTGGAGGGGCGCGCGGGGCGGCCGCCAGTGGCGATCTATGGCGCGGGCAGCTCGGGCAACCAGTTGCTGAGCGCGCTGCGCAGCGGGCGCGAGCTGCGTCCGGTGGCCTTTGTGGATGACGACCCGTCGCTGTGGAACACGGTGGTGGATGGGGTGCCGGTGTATGCGCCGGAGGCCGTCGGCCGCATGCTGGATGAGACTGGCGCGCGCCAGGTGCTGCTGGCGATTCCGTCGGCGTCGCGCCAGCGCCGGCGCGCGATCCTGGATCTGCTCGACCCCTATCCGGTGCATGTGCGCACGCTGCCGAGCTTCAAGGGCCTGGTCGATGGCAAGGTGAAGGTGCAGGACCTGCAGGAGGTGGATATCGCCGACCTGCTGGGGCGCGAGCCGGTGGAGCCGGACGCGGCGCTGTTCGAGTGCTGCATCGCGGATC
Source organism: Thauera sp. (assembly GCA_040275625.1). Classification (GTDB taxonomy): domain Bacteria; phylum Pseudomonadota; class Gammaproteobacteria; order Burkholderiales; family Rhodocyclaceae; genus Thauera. The sequence continues at coordinate 6,589 of JBEOKH010000153.1, forward strand.
AGGTGGTGATGGTGACGGGGGCGGGCGGCTCGATCGGTGCGGAGCTGTGCCGCCAGATCGTGACCAGCCGGCCGCGCGCGCTGGTGCTGTTCGAGCATTCCGAATTTGCGCTGTATTCGATCCATACCGAGCTCGAGTGCTTCATCAAGGAGCGCGGGCTGGCGATCGAGCTGGTGGGCATGCTGGGCTCGGTGCGCAACGGCGGGCGCATGTTCGATACGCTGAAGGCGTGGAGGGTGGATACGGTGTATCACGCGGCGGCGTACAAGCATGTGCCGATCGTGGAGCACAACATCGCGCAGGGTTTTTTCAACAACACCATGGGCACGCTGCACGCGGCGCAGGCGGCGATGCGCGCCGGGGTGCGCAACTTCGTGCTCATCTCGACCGACAAGGCGGTGCGCCCGACCAACGTGATGGGCTGCACCAAGCGCATGGCCGAGATGGTGCTGCAGGCGCTGGCGGCGGAGCCGGCGCCGGCCTTGTTCCGCGAGGTGGAGCGCGGCACGGTGCCCAACCGCACGCGCTTCACGATGGTGCGCTTTGGCAATGTGCTGGGTTCGTCTGGCTCGGTGATCCCGCTGTTTCGCGAGCAGATCCGCCAGGGTGGCCCGATCACGGTGACCGATCCGCGCATCACGCGCTATTTCATGACCATCCCCGAGGCGGCGCAGCTGGTGATCCAGGCCGGCTCGATGGGCGAGGGCGGCGATGTGTTCGTGCTCGACATGGGCGAGCCGGTGAAGATCGTGGACCTGGCCGAGCGCATCGTGCACCTGAGCGGCCTGACCGTGCGCAACGCCAAGCGCCCCGACGGCGACATCGAGATCACCTTCTCGGGCCTGCGCCCGGGCGAGAAGCTGTACGAGGAGCTGCTGATCGGCGACAACGTGCTCCCCACCGCCCACCCGATGATCATGCGCGCCACCGAAGAACGCCTGCCCTGGGCCGATCTCACCACCGGCCTGGACGCCGTGGTGCTCGCAATCAAGCGCGGCGACTACCCCGCCGTGCGCGAGGTGCTCAAGCTGCTGGTGAGCGGGTACACGCCGGATGAGCGGCTGGTCGACCTGATCTACCTGCAGCGCACTCGACAGGCGCGTGTGAGTGAGTGAGTGTGTGAGTGTGTGTGAGTGTGTGTGAGTGTGTGAGCGCGTGGGTGTGTGGGTGTGTGGGTGTGTGGGTGCGTGAGCGCGTGGGTGCAGCCCGCTGGCTTCGGCGGGCAGGGCCGCCGTGTTCGCGCCTTCCGGCGCTCCTACGGGCGGCGGCGCGGACGGTCGGGCGCCTCGCGCACCCATCCGCGCGATGGTGTTCGTGTAGGAGCGGCGCGGATGGTTGGGCGCGGTGCCGTTTTTGTAGGAGCGGCAGAAGCCGCGAACCTCGACTTTGCGTCAAGGGGTGATCAAATGACGGATCGAGTCCGAATGGATTGGCTGGGCGCGGACCTCGCCGCGGTGGAGGCATTGCTGGCGGGGCGGACCGAGGAGGAGGATCCGGTCGGCTGGCTGCAGTTTTCCGCGCGGCGGGAGGAGCGCTTGGAAGAAATTCGTGACATGGAGAGGGCCGACCGGGCGGGGGTGGTTGGCGGCAGGTCTTGAATTTGCTCATTCGCATGCGGCGCGGCCGTGTTCGCGCCTGCCGGCGCTCCTACAGGGGCCGCGGGCGGTGGGTGTGGTTTTTGTAGGAGCGGCGGAAGCCGCGAATAGGGCGGTTACGCCCGCGCCGTCGCTGGTCGCGGGCGGCGCGACCGAATTCGCGCCTGCTGGCGCTCCTACATTGGGGCGGCGGTTGCTGGGGCGGCTGATTCGTGCCGAACGTGGGCGTGTGCGCAATGGGGATCTAACATGCGGTGCGTCCGCGGGTCGGGCTCGACGCGAGGAGGTTCACAACCACTACCGAGCGATTGCTGGAGGCTGCGCAGGCGTTGCCAGAGCCGCTGCTGGGCGAGGTGCTGGATTTCGCAGAGTTCCTGCGGGCCCGGCATGCGAGGGCGGCCTCGGGAGCTGGCGGACTCGATCTACTGGATTTGTGCGGAGGTCTGGAGGGGTCGGAAACATTCCAGGGTGCTCCGGAACTGATTCAGCGGCGGCTGCGCGATGCGTGGCATTGAGTTGCGAAGATTGCCTTGATTGGGGCGCGGGCTGCCGTATCGCTTTTTCGATGCGGTGGCGCGCTACCAGTATTCGGTGGCGGATGTGATCGGGGTGCAGACGCCAGGGAACATGGCGTATTTCGGTTCCTGGATGCAGAAGCGGGGCAATCGGCTGGATGTGCTGCAGAACTGGCTGGGCGCGCCGGCCGATGCGCCGAGCACGATCGTGGTGGGCGAGACGGCGCTGGCCGGGCGCAAGGTGTTCGTGTACGCGGGCAACATGGGCGTGGCGCAGGGCATGGGCATCCTGCTCGACGTGGCCGAACGCCTGCGCGGGCGGGACGATGTGGGCTTTCTGTTCGTGGGCCGCGGCAGCGATGCCCAGCGCCTGCGCGACGATGCGCGCGCGGGCTGGACAACGTGGTGTTCCGCGACGAGATCCATCCGGACGAGATCCCGAACCTGTATGCGCAGTGCCACATCGGCCTGGTCGCGCTCGACCCGCGTCACCGCACGCACAACATTCCGGGCAAGTTCCTCACCTACATGCAGAGCGGCTTGCCGGTGCTGGCGAGTGTGAATGTGGGGAACGACCTGGTGGGCTTGATCGAGCAGGAGCGGGTCGGGCGCGCGGTGACCGACGCGTCGGCGGAGTCGCTGGCGCGGGCGGCGGTGGAGCTGGTGGAGGCGGTGTCGGCCGACGACGGCTTTGCCGCGCGCCTGTTCTCCGCCGAAACCGCCGTCCGCCAAATCGTTTCCGCCTTGGCCTGATGTAGGAGCGGCGGCAGCCGCGAACATCGTTAGCGCCGCCATCAAAGCCGCGCTGGTTCATGTAGGAGCGGCGGCAGCCGCGAACATCGGCGTTCGTCCCCGCGCCGGGCTTGTTTGCGTGCGGCACCGCCGCTTTCGCGCCTTCCGGCGCTCCTACAGGAACCGGCGCCCCTGTAGGAGCGGCGGCAGCCGCGAACATCGGCGTTCGTCCCCGTGGCGACCTTGTTTGCGTGCGGCACCGCCGCTTTCGCGCCTTCCGGCGCTCCTACAGGAACCGGCCCGTTTCATTGGGTTTGTCGTGATTGGAACGGCCGGGTTCGCGCCTTCCGGCGCTCCTACATTGGCGCCGCAGAATAGGGCGGTGACGCCCTCGCCGCCGCTGGTCGCGTCCGGCACGGCTGCATTCTCGCCTGCTTGCGCCCCTGCATCGGGCATCGCGATTCTTGGGGTCTGCGCTGGTTTCGTGCCTGCGGGCGTGCTTGAAGAGGCACCGTAGTCGTCCGCTCGGGGGCGGGGCTTGGCATCGGCCGTGGATGCCGCGAAATCCCTCCTGCGGGGAGGGATACTGTTCACCTATATTGGGGTTGGGCTGTCGCGGAAGATTCGCTTCCCGATCGGGCTGCCCCGCGGCGGTCCGGTGTTGGTGGGGTGCCTGCGTGTGGTGCTGGCGCGGGTCTCGGCAACCGGTTGCGCGCTCGTGCCCGATATGTCGGGCAGGGTAGCGGCCACGATCGGCCATTCACCAACCGCTACGGAGGTTGTGATGACGGCGATTGTTTGTGCAGATGCGGGGACGGCGAGTCTGTCCATGCAGCTCGATGTCGGCCCTTGCCGCCCGGATCATTCCGAGTTTCGCAAGGTGGGCGAGGACGTGCTGGGCGCGGTGAAGTACCTGCTATGCGCCTTGGCCGTGCAGCCCGTGTGCCGGGTGGCGACGGATTCGCTCGAGGCGGCGCTGGTCGAGGGGCTGGCGGCGCTGCCCGAGGCGCGCCGCGAGCGTTACCGCGAGGGGGCCGCCCTGCTGCTGGGTGCGGATGACGCGATCCGGGCCCGCGTCTTCGGGCGCCATGCCGCAGTGCCGGTCGAGCGCGTGCGCGAGATGGGTTTCGATGCGCTGCTGGCGGCGACCCGGGTGCCGGTGCTGGACGCGAAGCTGCTCGGAATGCCGCGGCGCGACGGGTCGGCCGTGTCCCTGGAGCGCCTCGAGGCGGTGTGGGGGCCGCTGAGCGCGGTGTCGGCGGTGGCGTTCACGCCCGAGCTGGTGGGGGCGGTGGTGCCGATGACCGGCGGCTCGTCCGGCACCGATCCGGAGGTGCCGTTTCCGGGGTATTTCCGCAAGCTCGAACTGAGCGTTCGGCAGATCAAGTGTTTCGACGAGACCAATCCCGAAGCCTTCGGCGATGACGAGATCGGCATCGGTGGCACGGCGGTGCATACCGACGGTACGGTGACCAAGGTCGGAAAGAAGACCTACGACGATTTCTCGGACGGCGAGTCGGAGTGGCTGAACTGGACCTTCGCGTCCTTCACCCGGACCAAGCCCAAGTCCGGAGGGATCGTCTACGACACGTACGGCGTCTTTGTCGCCTTGGCGGAGATCGATTCGGGCGGGTTTGGAAAGGTGCTCGACGCAATCTACGCGAAAGTGCAGGACAAGGTGAAGGCGGCGATCGCCACTGCGGTGGCGGGCGGTGCGTCACCCTTCGTCGGCCCCTTCCTCGGCGCCGTCGCGGGCGCGGTGGCGGCCTGGTTGGCCGACAAGCTCATCGAGTGGGTCATCAGCTGGTTCGGCGACGATCTGTTCCCCGTCAAATACGTTTCGCTCACCGGCCCCCGCGGCTTCGGCTTCTACCCGTCCGACAAGTGGATCAGCGAAGGTCCGGGGTATCGCAGCAAGGACGAATGGCTGAAGTTCTACGGCCACGGCGGCCACTACGGCGTGCGCTATTACTGGCGCGTGAGCGACTGGATCAACGGCAGCGCCCCGCAGTGACGGACGGGCGAGCGCCTGCGGCGAAGGAGTTCCCGAAGGGGGCTGCATTTGCTGGGGCGTCGCTGCGTAGATCCCCGCGATGGTTTCCATTGGCCGCCGCTGCGCCATTCCCCGCGCCGGTTCTCATGTAGGAGCGGCGGCAGCCGCGAACTTTGGCGGCCGGGCACGCGCCGCCGCTGGTCGCATGCGGCACCGCCGCTTTCGCGCCTTCCGGCGCTCCTACAGCGGCGCCATGCCGGGTCACATGTAGGAGCGGCGGCAGCCGCGAACATCGGCGTTCGTGCCCGTGGCGACCTTGTTTGAGTGCGGCACCGCCGCTTTCGCGCCTTCCGGCGCTCCTACAGGAACCGGCGCGTTTCATTGGGCTTGCCGTGATTGGAACGGCCGGGTTCGCGCCTTCCGGCGCTCCTACACGGACCCCGCGCGCGGCGGTCTTGTAGGAGCGGCGGAAGCCGCGAATACGGCGGTGAAGAGGCGAGGGGGAGGACGAAAGCGTAGCGTAGGAATCGATGCTATATACAATGGGTGTATAGCGCACCGCGCCGATTACGGAGACTGACGATGACCATTGCGACCGGTTCGATTTTCGAGAACAACCGCACACAGGCCGTGCGCTTGCCGGCGGAGACGCGGTTTCCGCCGGAGGTGCGCAAGGTGGCGGTGCGGGTGCTCGGGGTGGAGCGGATTCTGGCGCCGGTGGACAGGACCTGGGACAGCTTCTTCACTGCCGCGGAGGGGGTGTCCGAGGACTTCCTGCCCGAGCGCGCCAGCCAGCAGCAGAGTGAGCGCGAGGCGTTCTGATGCTCAAGTACATGCTCGACACCAACATCGCGATCTACGTGATCAAGCGCCGCCCGCCGCAGATGCTGGGCGTGTTCAACGAGCATGCGGGACAGATGTGCATCAGCGCGGTGACCTTGGCGGAGCTGATCCACGGCGCCGAGAAGAGCGCGCGCAAGGCGCACAACCTGGCGCAGGTCGAGGATTTCGTGTCGCGCCTGGTGGTGCTGGATTACCCCCCCAAGGCGGCCGCGCATTACGGCGACATCCGCGCCGACCTGGAGCGAAAGGGGACGCCGATCGGGGTGAATGACCTGCATATCGCGGGCCACGCGCGTAGCGAGGGCCTGGTTCTGGTGACCAACAACCTGCGCGAGTTCGAACGCGTCGAGGGCGTGCGGCTGGAGAATTGGGTGGATGGGGGCGGGGCTTGGTAGGGTTCAGGTCTTGAATTTGCTCATTTGCATGCTGCAACGCCCTGTTCGCGCCTGCCGGCGCTCCTACAGGGGCGGCGCGCATGGTTGGGCGCCTTCACGCCCATCCGCGCGATGGTGTTCGTGTAGGAGCGGCGGCAGCCGCGAACAGGGCGGTGCGGTCCTCGCCGACGGTGGTCGCGTGCGGCGCGGCCGAATTCGCGCCTGCCGGCGCTCCTACAGAAACCGGGGTGACGATCGCGGGCGTGCCCGTGCAGGCGCGGCGGCAGCCGCGAACTTCGGCTTGGGGGCCTCTTGTGCGCGGGCGTGTGCGGGGCCATGCGTGCAAAAAAAAGCGGCGCCTGAGGGCGCCGCAGTGGCCAGCGTTGCAAGCGGTCAGGCCTTGCGTCGCCGCGATGCGGCGAAGCCGGCGAGGCCGAGACCGAGCAGGGCGAGTACGGAGGGTTCGGGGACGGCGGTAGCGGGCGTATTGAAATTGATGTCGTCGAGGAGGTAACCCGCGGTCGATCCGGTGGTCCAGCGGATCTCCACGCGCGACATGCCTGCAAACGCGAACGACTGCAGGATGTTGCTGACTGACGAGAAGGAGCGCGCTTCCAGCAGCGCATCCCCGACTCCGAACACATTGATGGTCCATGCATCCAGGTCACCGCCAGCGTCGCCGACGTAGAACGAGAGCGCGTTGGTCGTCGCCGGCGTGGTGCCATTGGAGGGATCGACGAAATGGAAATAGATGTCACCGGCGCAGCTTGCAACGATCGAGCCGGCGGCATCGAGCCCGCAGGCCCCGTTGGGCGCGCTGTTGGTGTTGGAGTTGTTGACGACCGCGACGCCGGCGCTCACGCCGCTGCGGCCGAACACGATGCCTTGCGCGGCGTAATCGTTGGTGACCAAGGCCGACGCGGGCGCGACGCCGCTTAGCGCGCCGGTGGAGGCATGCGAGTCGAAGTTGATGAACGCCGCGTTGGCCGCCATCGGTGCACATGCGAGGCCCAGATAGAGGGGCAGTGAAAGCAGTTTGGTGTTCATCGGGTTTGTCCTTTGGGGGGCGAGTCGGGTCGAATGATCGCCGTGGGTGACTGTGGCGGGAAATAAGCATCCTTCGTGCCATGTTTTTTTAGTGTAATAAAACAGTCCCTTGCGAACATATTTGGACTGGGGCGGAGGGTGCGTGTAAAAATTTCCGACACCTGGGTGGTGTCCGTCTGACGAGGTGCCAGGGTGACGTCCGCAGGGTGCGTTGCGGTGCTGTCCTGTAGCGTAGCGCCCATAACGCCATCGCCAGCGCGCGTCGTGTCCCGCGCCGCGGGTTCGCGCCTTCCGGCGCTCCTACGATTGTGGCGGTATTGCGTGGGGCCCCTGTAGGAGCGGCGGAAGCCGCGAAAGCCGGCGGCTGGGCGCTCGCCGGCGGTGGTCGCGTGCGGTGCGGGCGGGTTCGCGCC
>JBEOKH010000154.1:0-1507 GCA_040275625.1 Thauera sp.
ACCAGACCATCGACGACGTCAGGGAAGCCGTCCGCTCCTTCGTCGAACGCTACAAGAGCTATGGCCGAAACTGGGTGATGGCTCTGTGAGAAGGGCGGCGTATCGAGGTGGGTGGAAGCCTGCCTGAACCTCCCGAAGGAGCGATACGCCATGACGAGGAATAACACCGTTGTCCCACTCTGTCAGTCCGAGGCGATCGACGATCCGCTGACGGCCATCCTGAGGAGCGGCGCTCGCCGGCTGCTTGCCCAGGCCATCGAGGCGGAGGCCGAGACGTTCCTGGCGGCGATGAAGGGCGAGCAACTGCCGGATGGGCGCGAGCGCCTGGTGCGGCACGGGCTGGGGCCGGAGCGGGTGATCCAGACCGGGATCGGTCCGGTCGAGGTGCGGCGGGTGAAGCTGCGCGACCGCGGCGCCAGCGAGAGGGCTGAGCGCATCCGTTTTACATCGTCGATCCTGCCACGCTGGGCCCGGCGGACGCCGAGCCTGGATGCCCTGCTGCCGATCCTCTATCTGCGCGGGGTCGCGATGGGCGATTTCCAGGAGGCACTGGCGGCGCTGCTGGGCCGCGATGCCCCGAACCTGTCGCCGTCGGCGATCGCCAGGCTGCGGGGCGAGTGGGAGGCGGATTATGCGCGTTGGCAGCGGCGCGACCTGTCGGCCCGGCGCTGCGTGTATCTCTGGGCCGACGGTGTCTACCTGCAGGCACGCATGGAGCCCCAGGCCGAGTGCATGCTGGTGCTGATCGGCGCGACGCCCGAGGGCAGGAAGGAACTGGTCGGCTTCCAGGTGGGTATGCGGGAGAGCGCACAGAGCTGGCGGGAACTGCTGGTCGACATCAAGGCGCGCGGATTGGCCATCGCGCCCGAACTGGCCACCGGCGACGGGGCACTCGGCTTTTGGAAGGCCCTTGATGAGGTGTCGCCGACAACCCGCCACCAGCGCTGCACGGTGCACAAGACCGCCAATGTGCTCAACAAGCTGCCCAAGTCCGTCCAGCCGGCGGCCAAGGCAGACCTTCGCGAGATCTGGTCGGCGCCGGATCGCGCGACGGCCGAGACGGCGATCACGACGTTCGCCGGGAAGTATGCGGCGAAATACGACAAGGCGGCCACCTGCCTGGTCAAGGACCGCGACGCGTTGCTGACCTTCTACGACTTCCCGGCCGAGCACTGGGATCACCTGCGCACGTCCAACCCGATCGAGAGCGTGTTCGCCACGGTGCGGCACCGAACCGTCCGCACCAAGGGCGCGTTGTCCCAGGACACCGCCCGGCTGATGGTGTTCAAGCTCGTCATCGCCGCCGCCAGGACATGGCGCAGGCTGAAGGGCGAGAACCAGTTGCCCAAGGTCGTCCAGGGCGTCACATTCCGAAACGGCGTCGAGGTGATCAACACGCCAGCACAGAACGCCGCCTGATCACGGCGTCACCCAGATTCCAGCATAGCTCTGGGCGACATCGTGGATGACGGTGACGGCCCTGGTCTCGATGCGGCCGTGATCGCCA
>JBEOKH010000155.1:0-27135 GCA_040275625.1 Thauera sp.
AGAGCATCGGCTCGTACTGGCGCTGATAGTCGGCGCGGCCCAGCGTGAAGGTGTTTTTGGCCCAAATGATGAAGGTCGAGCAGTGGCCACCTGCGGCGCGGAAGGCGGACTGCAGCACGTCGAGTTCGCTGGAGGACATCGCGATGTAGACCGCGCCATCGCACCGTGCCAGCGCCGGGGTGAGTGCGGCCACCAGGAAGTCGTAGAATCCATCGCCCAGGTTGTCGTTGATGATCGCGCGATTCTTGCCGCGCAAGTTGTCCTTCGCACTGTTGGCGTAGTTCACGTTGTACGGCGGGTCCTGCCAGAGCATCGACGCACGATCGGCGCCGAGCAGGGCGTCGTAGCTGGCCACTTGCGTCGCGTCGCCACAGAGCACGCGATGCTTGCCGCAGATCCACACATCGCCAATCCGCGACACCGGCGTCTCCGGGATCTCGGGGACAGCGTCGTCGTCCGTCTGGCCTTCGGTGCTGGTCTCCTCGCCGGCCATGATCTGAAGCAGCTGGTCGGCATCGAAGCCGGTCAGTGCCAGATCGAAGTCGTCAAGCTTCAACTCCTCGAGTTCGAGGCGTAGCAGATCGTCATCCCATTCCGCCCAGGTCGCCGAGCGGTTGGCGAGCAGGCGAAAGGCTTTGATCTGCGTTGGCGTCAGGTCATCGGCGAGGATCACCGGAACCGTCGTGAGCCCGAGTTTGCGTGCTGCCTTCAGGCGCAAGTGGCCATCGACCAGCCGCCCATCGGACTGCGCGACGCACGGGATCCGGAAGCCGAACTCCTGGATAGCGGCCGCCATCTGGTCGACGGCATGATCGTTCTTGCGCGGGTTGCGCGCGTACTCGATCAGCCGATCGATCGGCCATTGCTCAACGGTCAGCATCGTCGCTCCCCAAGCGCTCGTCGGCGACCTCGGCAAAGGTCTGGCCGTTGGCGATCAACGTCACCGGCACGCCGGGGAAGTTCTGCTGGAACCGTTTGATGGCGACGTCGACGTACTCGGGAGCGATCTCGACCGAGCGGGCTGTGCGGCCGGTACGCTGTGCGGCGAGCATCGTCGTGCCCGATCCACAGAAAGGTTCGAAGACGAGGTCGCCCGGGTCCGAGTAGGCTTCGAGGACGAATTCCGGCAGGGCGATGGGAAAGACCGCGGGGTGGTCGATCCCCTCGCCGATTGATCCGCGCTGGCGGGTGCAGGTGACAACCGAGTCCGGAATGCGGAAGTCCTGCGTCACCTTGCCGGCATGGTTCCAGCCGGTACGCTCGCCTTCCCTGGTACGCAGTCCACCGCTGCTGCTGCCGTCGGCCTGCAGGTGCTTGTCCTGGCCGGCGAACTTGCACGGCACCGTCTTGTTCGGCTTGCGCGCCTCGCGATTGAAGTGAAACAGAAACTCGTGCCGCGGTGCGAGTCGCCCGGCCCAGTCTCCGGGAACGGTGACGCCCTGGTCCCAGACGTACCAGCCGAAGAAGCGCCAGCCCTGGCGGGGCATCCAGGTGAGCCAGTCGTCCCAGTAGCGCACTACGGTGCCGTCGCGATGGACCAGGCCGAGGTTGACCAGCATCTGTCCCGTGGGCGCCATCGCGGTCATGGCGGCGGCGAAAACGCCCCGCATCAGCTGGTCCCAGTCGGCGATGCCGCCCGTGGTGTAGGCCCGCTGGTTGGCGTAGGGCGGGCTGGTGAACAGCAGGTTTGCCCGATCGTCGACCATCAGTGTGGCGATTACGCTGGCGTCCGCAGCGTCACCGCAGATCAGGCGGTGCTGACCCACGAGCCACACATCGCCGGCACGAGATACCGGGTTGGCCGGAACGTCGGGCAAGTGGTCGGCGGCATCGGACGGGTTGCCGTTGCCCGGCTGCTCACCATCATGGCCGGTGGATTCGTCGGACAGCAAGGCCTCAATCTCGCTGCCGTCGAAACCGGTCAGCGACAGATCGAAGTCAGCCAGCTTCAGGTCTTCGAGTTCCAGCGCGAGCATGGTGTCGTCCCATTCCGCCCAGGTTGCCGACCGATTGGCCAGCAAGCGAAAGGCCCTGATCTGGACATCGGTCAATTCGTCGGCCAAGACCACGGGCACCGTGGTCAAGCCCAGTCTGCGCGCCGCCTTGAGCCTGAGATGACCGTCGACAATCTCGCCGGTGCTTCTGGCCACCACCGGGATCCTGAAACCGAACTCGGTGATGACCGATGCCATCTGCTCGACCGCATGGTCGTTCTTGCGCGGATTCCGGGCGTAGTCGATCAGTCGGTCGACCGGCCACTGCTCTAGCGTGAGTTCGGACGGGACCACGTTTCACCTCTGACAAATGGAAACGGCCCGGACGTTTGAGGTCTCGGGCCGTAAGGGGCGCTTAAATGAAAAACCCGCCACAGGGGCGGGTCTCGATAGTGCGTATGGTGGTGCGTTTGCTACGGGCGCATTGCCTCGCCGCTATTGTCTCTCTTTTCGTCTCGGTTGCCAGAACGTCATGTCCCGGTTTCCGGCAGCCAGGCATCTCGTGTGCAGTGGTACGTTGGCTGCGGGCGCAACTCGCCTAGCTGCGTAATTGTCGCGGTTTGCGTCCCGCCTTTCAAGCACGTCATGTCCCGGTTTTCCACGCGTACCGCGCCTGGCCGCCAAACACCTGTTGCGGCGTGACCGTGACGCTGCCGGTCGTCGCCAGGGCCACCAGGACGCGCTGCACGGCCTTCTTGACGGCCACGCGCTCCTGGCATCCGGCCCGCGGGTTGACGTACAGAACGATCTGGCGCATCACGAACGCGCGCCCCGGATAGGCGGCCAGCAGATCAATCACCTCGTGGGCATACTTCATTTCCGGCCCTCAAAGGCATCCCACACTCGGCCGATGGCCACGCACAGCGCCGCTTCATAGTCGCCCAGCCGCAGGCCCATCCGGCGCGCCGCGCCGACCCGGCCGAACTCCGCCCGTCCCGAGTCGTGGTACTGCGGATACTCGGCGCGCAGCACCTGCTTCGGCGCTTCCGCCAGGCCACGCCAGACGCTATCGACGATCAGCGCCCGCGACTCGATCGGCGGGATCGGTGGCGGCTCGTCCGCGCAGGCGTCCACCCGGAACCGGGTGTAGTCACGTTCGACCGAGCCGCAGTGGCTCGGCGGCAGCGGATGTGGCCACGCCCCCAGCCAGCACCAGCGCGACCAGTTGAGCAACTCGTGGTGCAGCCACTCCGGGAAATGGCGCAGATCACGCCCTGGGTTTCTTGCCATGCCATTCTCCTATCGACGCGATGTGGTGGTCGGGCTCTTGCCGGCCCCGAGGGAATTCATTCGGGCTGTCTCGCGGACAGACCTCGCGATATCGGCACCAGATGCACCAGGGCACGCAGCGGCGGCGTGCAACTTGCGACGTGCGGCATGACGCACCTGCCGTTTCCAACGTGCAAAAAATTGCAGGAAAGATCGTTTTTCCCGGACTCGTTCCATTCATCACCAGGCCCTCACGCAACGCGTAAAATTATGCCGTTACCCTTGTTACCCTTGTTACCGTTCCCGCCATATCCCCCCCTACAGCCTACATATATAGTCATTTCTACCCTCCCTTCTAAGATAGAAGGGTAACAAGGGTAACAAGGGCTGAAACCCTTGCCACGCAAGGGTTTGACTTGTTACCCTTCTGTTACCCATCCCCTTTTTGTTACCCATCTCAGAAGGGAATCCGCATATCGACCCACGCCTTGAACAGCTTGTCGCCATCTCGCACGACCTTCTTTTCGTAACCAATCAACTGGAGCACCCGACCAACGCGCAATTCTTCGCGCCTTGTAATATTCTTCGTGTCGAAGTTGAGTGCAAAACGCAGCACGTCGTTAAGTCGTAAAAATGTGCGACTTGCGTTTTTCACGCCATCCGCACCCAACTGGTCGAGCCATTCGCGCACGATCTCCTCCCAGGAGTCGGTAATCATGTGCGCCTGGTGCTGATCGCGAGCCAAGCGCTCGGCATCCGACCACGCCACACCGTCCAGCAGAAAGCGATCACGACCCTCGGCCCACAGTTGCAGGCAGTCCCGCGCGACGGCCTCGACATCGACGCGGCCGACCCGGACCGGCAGCCAGCGCCGGTTACCCGTCTCGTCGGCAAGAAACTCCTCCTGGTTGGTGGTGCCGATCAACAGCAACCGGCGCGGAAAGACAGTCTTGAACTCCTTGAACTTCGGGATCCAGTCCTCATGCGTTCGGGAAACGAAGGCCTTGATGTGTTCGAGTTCACGGGTATGCAGACCACGCAACTCGCCGATCTCGGCAATCAGCCGCCCCCGCATCTTTCGGGCCAGGTCGGCTTCCTCTTCGGTGAACGAGATCTCGCAGAAGAAGTCGTGCGCAGGAGCCATGGCGGCGACGCCAGAGGATTTCCGGATGCCTTGTTCGCCCACCAGGATCGGCGCCATGTCGGCCTTGCAGCCCGGCTCCATGACGCGACCCGCGAGCGCCGTCCATGTGTAGGCGCCGATGGCTCGCGCATAGGCCGTATCGTCGGCGCTGAAATAGCTGGGGAGAAAGCTGTCGATGCGCGGCACACCATCCCAGGTGAGCCCAAGCAGCCACTGCTGCGCGCTGTCGAAGCGGTGGTCCTCGGCGACGCGGGCGACCACGTCGCGCATCAGCTCGCGGCCGATCGGCTTGAATCCCCGGCGTTCGAGGGTGATGCGCAGCGTGACGTAGTCGACGTCCTTGAATGGCGACCAATTCTCGCCGGCGTCGGTGGAGAGCATGATCTCGTCGCGGAACTGGTCATAGGCCAGACGCATCCGGGCCATGCCCTCGTGGCCCAGCGCCTTGAAGAGGTTGTCGACGGTCGCCTCGATGCGACCGTACCGGTCCCTCGCCAGCCCTGGCCAGGGCGTCTCAGCAGGCGCCGTGAAGGGAGTGAGGGGAGTGAGGGGAGTGACCTCGGCACTGGTGGCCTCCGCCTCGACCAGCGCTTCAAACTCGGCGCTCAGGTCCTCAACCCATCCGGCGTCGCGAGCAGCCTGGCGCACTGTGGCAATCGTCACCGGGTTGGCATCGTCGTTGCGAATCGATCGCCAGCGGGTGCGCAGCGTGCGTTCGCCGGGATACTTCGCGCCGCGCGCAGACCATTCATTCCACAGCTCGAAACCCTCGGTGCCGAACTGGTGGTGTAGGCCGAGGCCGATGCGGAACCAGGCGTCGTGCGGGCAATCGGGATCGACGTGGTCCAGCATTTCGCGCACCTGACGTGGATCGAGGTCCTCGGTCGTCGCCAGTGAGGCCTTGCCGATCCCAAAGCGCTCGGCATAGAGGGCCAGGATCTCGGGCGTCAGCGGCGCGAGGGCCTCTTCCAGCCCGAGGATGTCGCAGACCTCGGTGAGCTTGCCGGTAACGGTGACGAAGCCCTTGCTGGTGAAGAACTCGACTTGCGGCGAGCCGCGATTGTCCTTGCGGTTGGCTGGAACGCTGCCGAGGAAGAAGGCGCGCACGCCGTTGCCGGATGGCGACACCTCGGAATACGTGCCGGCGATCAGCGCCGCGACCTCCTGGCGGATCACACCGTCGTTGATGACCGCATCGAAGTCGACCGCGGTGATCCCCCACTGCGGCAGGACCGCCAACCCGATGCCTGAATAGCCGCCCTTCGAACAGGCCAGCGCGGCCCGGTTCAGGGTGGCCAGCGCATCGAGGTCCGCTTTGCCGCCCTGTGCGCCACGGCGGCGCCGGCCATCAATATAGTAAGGGACCTTGCGCGGCTTGGATTCGCCGTGGTGCTGCTCGAGCTTCCACAGCAGCCAGCCTTTCAGCCCCTTGAGCCTGGCCGGCAGTGCGCCGGGGGCGCGGTACATCTCGATCACGTTGGTACTCATACCGCCTCACCGCGGCCCCACGACGCACCGGATGCGCGGGTGTATGAGATCGATTGGCTCGATATCCGGGTACAGCGCAACGAGCAGCGGTACCCGCCGTGCCGGTACCCAGCCCTGCCGTTGCCATTGGCTGATCGCCTGTTGCCTCACCGCCAGGACCTTGCCCAAAGCGCCTTGGCTGCCCGCGTGAAAAACCGCCAGATCGACCCCGCGGAGTGGCCTCTTCTGTTGTTCTGGTTTCATGCTGAGCCTCTTCACAGGAAGAAACCGCAAGGCTACCAGAAACAAGTTGTTGTTGAAACAGGTTGCAGCAAATGTTGCTTGTATGTACTAGGATTTAGTTGTAATATTGTTCCCACTCTTCAATATGAGACCCATACTTATGGACGAGTCGACATTAGCGCAGGCGTTTTCCAAGCGCCTGATAGCGGCACGCGAGGCCAAGGGGCTGACACAAGTGCAGCTTGGTGAGAAATTGGGCGTGAGCCAGCAGACCGTCGCCGAGTGGGAAGCGGGCCGCGGCTTTCCGCGTCCAGCGCGCCGTGATCGCCTGGCGGAGATTCTCGGCATCGAGATTGGTCTGCCGCCTAGGTATGCGGGATTTGTTGCTGCGAGCGCACGAGAGAACCGGGAGGAAACCAAGCAGCTCCGCCTCAGTGGAATTGCGGAAGCCCAAAAAGAAGGAACACCGCGTGATGGGCGCCACCGCAGCCCCGCCAGTGCCATGGAGGCTGCCTTCAGGGAGGCGCTACCGGAAGACCTTCGCCAGTATTGCGAGGCAAGCCTTCCGTTTGGGCCCAACAGGTTCCTTGCCGACTATATGTCCGACAAAGTCGTCGCGGAACTGAAGATGAGCTCAATGATGCTAACTGAGCGCCTCTACGCGAGCCTGTGGCAGTTGGTCACTCTGGCTAAGCTCATCAATAACAGACGCTTCGTACTGATTGTCATCCCACTGAATCAGGGACGCGGGACCATCCACCAGCGCATCCAGGCCGAGGCGTGGCTCCACGGCATCGAGATCCACGTTGCCGACAGCCCTGAGCGCGCCGCACAGATCATTGTCGACCTCGAAGAGGGGCGTGATCCGACCGAGCCCGGTGACGACCTGTCAGACACCCCCTCTGAGTAATCCGGGGCCTGACCCGTTTTTTTTGCGGGTTTTAGCGGGTTAGGGCGTGCGCCTGCGTACGTCAGCGTGCATCCGAGTACAGGCGACAACTTGTGCAATGGTTGTGTTGTTGTTTTTCTTGAACTAGAATCCGGTTTCGACGTTCACGACAAGAAAAAAAACCAACCATGGAACCCGAAATCCCTCCCCCCGACGCCATCCCCGCAGCCGATCAGACCCGCCCCTGCGCGGCTGAGATCCTCCGCATGTCCAAGACCAGCGTCCTGGTCTGTCCGTCGAATCTCCAGCAAGACCCCCTGTACACCCGCTGAACGTCCTACCTCGGCTTCGCCATCGCCGCGAGCCCGAGGCGCGCGTCAGGAACCCGCTAGACCCACCCCGCCAGGAGAACCCAAGTTATGTCATTAGACAGCTTCGCCACTATCCCAGACCTCCTTGCCGGCCTCTTGGCCGAGCAGCGCGCCACGACCGAGGCGATCACCCGGCTGGCAGCGACGTTGGCCGGTTTGCGAACCAAGGCCGACGGCGCCACCAAGACGGTCAAGGGCGTCATCACCAAGCCCGCCGCCGCGCTCGCCGAAGCCCCGGCCGGCGAGCAGACTTCACTCGTCCCTGAGCCGGCAGCGGTGATTTCAACCCGGCTAGAGTACAAGGCCGATGTCGCGCCGACCTTTGCCAAGTTGCTCGCGGCCAAGGGTGCCCCGGCGGTCGTCGCCTTGCTCGCCACCTTCGGCGTCAAGAAGGGTGTCGAACTCACCGCCGAGCAATTGCCCGAGGCGCTTGCCGCGGCCACCCTGGCCCTTGGGGAGTAGGCGATGACGGACAGGACACATGCCCTGATGTCGCCGTCGAGTGCCGAGCGCTGGACGTGGTGTCCCGGCTCGGTGCCGCTCACCCAGGACCTGCCCGACGACGCGTCACCCTTCGCGGGTGAAGGCTGTTGCGCCCACGAAGTCGCTGCCCGGTGCCTCGAAGAAAACCAGCCGGCCGCCGTCCTCATCGGCCGCAGCTTCCACGACACCGTGGTCACGGCAGAAATGGCCGAGCACGTCGATGTCTATACCCAGGCCGTGCGCGACTACCGGATGCATCCGAGCGACGACCTGCATATTGAAGTGGCCTTGCCGATCACGCCGATCACCGGTGAGCCGGACGCAGTGGGGACCGCCGACGCGGTGGTGCTCTCGTATGTCCATCAAGAGATCAGCGTCATCGATCTCAAGTACGGCCGCGGCGTGCGTGTCCAGGCAGAGCAGAACCTGCAACTGGTCATCTACGCGTTGGCGGTCATGGCGCTGTACGGCGTCATCGCCGAGTGGAAGACCGTGCGCCTGGTGATTGTCCAACCGCGCGCCGGTGGCGTCAGCGAATGGCTACTTGACCTGGCAGAACTCGATGCCATCAGCCGGCAGATCGGCGTTGCGGCCGACCAGGTCCGCGCGGCGCATGCTGCCGGGCCGTCCGGCTTCCTGCGTCCGGGCGAGAAAGCATGCCGGTGGTGTCGTGCCAAGGCGATCTGCCCGGCGCTCAGCGCACAGGTCCTGGAAGACGTCGAATCAACTCCGGAGGCGACGCCGAGCACCGAGATTGCTCACCTGCTGCCGCGCATCGGGATGATCGAAGACTGGTGCCGGGCGCTGCGCGCCGAAGCCGAGCGTCGCCTGCTCACGGGCATTCCGGTTCCCGGCTTCAAGCTCGTCGAGGGCAAGAAAGGCGCTCGCGCCTGGGATGACCTCGCCGAAGTCGAGGCGCTGCTCAAGAGCATGCGTCTGAAGGCTGCCGAGATGTACGACCAGAAACTCATCTCGCCCACCACCGCCGAGAAGGTGCTCAAGGACCAGCCCAGGCGCTGGGCACGGTTGCAGGCGCACATCACCCAGAAATCCGGCTCGCCGAGCGTTGTCCCGGTCGCCGACCCACGCCAGGCACTCTCGCCTGCCATCAGCAGTTCCGAGTTCCAACCCGTCACGGCCTAGCCCGAAAGGAAATCACTGTGTCTATCCATACCCTCAAGAACGTCCGCCTGTCCTTCGATCACCTGCATCAACCGCAGGTGCAGCCCGATGGCAAGAAGTCCTACGGCGCCAGTTTCATCTTTGCGCCGAACCATCCGGCCAAGGCCGAGATCGACGCCGCCATCATGTTGGTGGCGAAAGACAAGTGGGGCGCGAAAGCCGACGCCGAACTCAAGGCGCTCACCGCTGCCGGCCGCATCTGTCTGCGCAATGGGGATACCAAGACCTACGACGGCTACGCCGGCAACTGGTTCATCAGCACCAGCAGCAAGACGCGCCCGCAGGTCATCGACAAGGACACTTCCCCTCTGGACGAGTCAAGTGGCAGGCCCTATGGCGGCTGCTACGTCGTCGCCAGCATCGAAGTCTGGGCGCAGGACAACGCCTTCGGCAAACGCATCAACGCGACGCTGCGCTGGGTGCAGTTCATGCGCGACGGCGATGCGTTTGGCGGCGGCAAGCCGGTCAACCCGGATGAGTTCGCGCCGGTCCCCGACGAAGAATACGCGGATCTGGTGTGATGACCAGGGCCACCCCGTCAATCGAAATACCCGCACCGATCAAGCTGCGCTACGTCGCGGTCGGGCAGCGGGTGCCCGGCGGCCAGCCCGAGTCCTTGAACACCTTCGAGGACGTGGACGACGCGGCCGCCTGTGCTGGCGAGTTTGCCGCCAGTCATTCGTACGCCTGCGCGGCCTGGGTGGAAACCATCGAAGTCAAGCCGGTCACCAGGGAGACCCAGCAATGAACGCCATCACCCCTTTCCATTTCGGCGACCAGCAGGTACGCGTCATTTCTGACGACCATGGGGAACCGTGGTTTGTCGCAGCGGATGTTTGTGCGGTGCTGACCGTTAATACCGAACAGACGCGTCGTTTGGACGATGACGAAAAGGGTCTGCGTACTGTGCAGACCCCTGGCGGCCAGCAGGAAATGCTCACCATCAACGAGTCCGGTCTCTACAGCTTGATCCTCACCAGCCGGAAACCCGAGGCCAGGAAGTTCAAGAAGTGGGTGACGTCCGAGGTCTTGCCGGCTATCCGCAAGACGGGCGCCTACGCCGCGGCGCCGGCGATGCCGGTGGTCAAGAACGCCGCCATGCAACTCGTGATTGCGCAGGCGATGGAACTCGACCGCCTCGAGCAGGAGCAGCAACGGCTGGCGTCGCGCGTCGAGGCCGTCGAGTCTCGGGTGAGCACCCAGGACTCGATGTTCTACACCGTCCTCGGCTACGCCCGGAAATGCGGTGCGTTCGTCGACAACGCCCGCGCCTCTGTCCTCGGGCGCAGCGCCAGCCGCTTGTCCAGAGAGCGCAGTTACCCGATGGGTGAAGCTTCCGACCCGAGATTCGGCGTGGTGCACACCTACCACACCGATATCTTGCAGGAGGTCTTCGGGTGAAACCCGTCCTGGTTTTCGACACCGAGGTGTACCGCGACTATTTCCTGGTGGCGTTTCGCAACGTGGCCACCGGGAACGTCGTCCACTTCGAACGTCTGCCCGACCAGGAGATCGACGCGGCCAAAGTGCAGCGCGTCCTGGCGGCCTACACCCTGGTCAGTTTCAACGGCAATCACTTCGACCTGCCGGTGCTGGCCATGGCGCTGACCGGCGCCGAGTGTTCGAAGATCAAGGACGTGGCCGACGCCATCATCGTCGGCAAGAAAAAGCACTGGGAGATCTATCGCGAGTATGGGCTGACCCAGTTCGAGATCGATCACATTGATCTCATCGAGGTGGCACCCGGACAGGTCGGGCTGAAGCAGTATGGGGGTCGGCTACATGCGCCGACGCTGCAGGATCTGCCGATCGAGCCGGGTGCCCGCATCGCACCCGAGCAGCGCGAGCAGTTGCGTGCGTATTGCGCCAACGACCTGGTGCTGACCGAGCAGCTCTATCGGCATCTGCTGCCGCAGATCGAACTGCGCGCCCGCATGACTCGGGAGTACGGTATTGACCTGCGCAGCAAGAGTGATGCGCAGATCGCCGAGGCGGTCATCAAGCAGGAAGTGGAAGCCCTGGCCAGGACCCGGCTGCGGCGGGCCGAGTTGGCGCCCGACACCCGGTTGATCTATACGCCGCCGGCGTGGATCGACTTCGCCACGCGGGGACTGCGCGAGATCTTCGACCGGGTACGCGAGGCGGACTATCGCATCGACCAATGGGGCAGTCCGACGATGCCGTCTACCATGGTGGACGCCGCTGTCACCCTCGGCAGTAGCGTCTATCGTCTCGGCATCGGCGGCCTGCATTCGAGCGAGACGCGTGCCGCGCATGTCGCTGATGAGCACCACGTCCTGGTCGATCGCGACGTGGCCAGCTACTACCCGAGCATCATCCTGGGCGGTGGCCTGGCACCGGCGAACATGGGAGCGCATTTCCTGACCGTGTATCGCGGCCTCGTCGAGCGCCGCCTGGTGGCAAAGCGCGCCGGCGACAAGGTCACCGCCGAGGCGCTCAAGATCTGCGTCAATGGCTCGTTCGGCAAGCTGGGCAGCAAGTGGTCGGTGTTGTACGCGCCGGCGCTGTTCCTGCAGGTCACGCTCACGGGCCAGTTGGCCTTGCTCATGCTGATCGAGCGGCTCGATGTTCACGGTATCCCGGTGGTCAGCGCCAACACCGACGGCGTAGTCATCCAGTGTCCGGTCGAGAAGATTGCCGAGATGGACGCAATCGTGGACTGGTGGGAGCACGTCACCGGATTCGAGACCGAGGCGACCGAGTACGCGGCGATCTACTCGCGGGACGTCAACAACTACATCGCGCTCAAAGCCGGTGGCGGCGTCAAAACCAAGGGGGCCTACGCCAGCACCTCGCTGTCGAAGTCGCCGGCCAACGAGATTTGCAGCGAGGCGGTGGTCTCCTATCTGCAAAATGGCACGCCGATCGAGCAGACGATCCATGCGTGCGGAGACATCCGCAAGTTCATTACCCTACGCCAGGTCAAGGGGGGCGCGATCTGGAAGGGGCAACATCTCGGGCGCGTCGTGCGCTGGTACTACGCCCGCGGAGAGACGGCGACCATTCACTACCTGACCAACGGCAACACGGTGGCGCGCTCCCAGGGGTCGCGACCGTGCATGGTGCTGCAGGACGCGCTTCCCGCCGACATCGATCTCGACTGGTACGTCCGCGAAGCCAGCGAGATGCTCAGTGATCTGGGCGTCGCGCAAGATGGCGTCGGTGGCGAGAGTGCTCACCATTTCACGCAAATTGAACTGATGTGATGCGCGAGTCCGACATCGAGGACTACCTGGTGCGCCGGGCCAAGGCACTCGGCGGTGAGGTGCGCAAGGTGCGCTGGATCGGCCGCTGCGGCGCGCCGGATCGAGTCGTCTTCCTGCCGGGCAGCCGGTTGTACTGGGTCGAACTCAAGCACTCTGGTGGGAAAGCTGAACCGCATCAGGCCCGCGAGCACGCCCGGATGCGCAGCATGGGGCAAACCGTCCTCGTCGTCGATTCGCTCGCTGCCGTGGATGCGCTGCTGACATGAGCTTGACTCCTCGCCCCAATGCCCGAGATGGATCAGCGCATGCTGGTGCTCGAAACCATAGACATGATTGACAGGGTGCCAGCGTGAATACTCTTCAAGGTTTTACCCAAGAATACCTCGCTCGCATATTTCATTACGACCCGCAGACAGGTGTTATTGGTCGGAAGATTCCTCGCGGAAGGTGGCCTGTCGGACAGGTAGGCACGGTTGACGGGAAAGGATACCTGCACGTCAACCTCGATGGTGCCTTTATCCGTCTCCATCGCCTTGGGTATTTCTTAGCGACCGGCGAAATTCCAGATCGAATAGATCATTGGGACCGCGATCGTCATAACAATCGCTTGTCAAATTTGCGCCCTTGCAATCAGAAAGATAACACCGGCAATTCGGGAATAGCCAGTCACAACACATCAGGTATCAGAGGAGTGTCACGGAATACCCGTTCAGGAAAGTGGCACGCACAGATAAAAATCAACGGTAAGCAAACCTATTTGGGGCGATTCGATGATCCTGTTGAAGCGTCATGGGCGTATGACGAAGCGGCCGCAAAACACTTCGGAGAGTTTGCATGGATGAACAATGTCTGAAATTGCCGTCCTTCGCGATTACCAGCGCGACATCGTACGCTTCATTCATGAGCACAACAGGTGCGCGATCTGGGCCTCCATGGGCGCGGGAAAAGGTCTCGCCACGCTGACGGCTCTCGACGAACTCGACTTGATCGAGGGCGTGTATCCGGTGCTGGTCATCGCGCCGCTGCGCGTGGCGACGTCGGTATGGCCGGACGAAGTTGGCAAGTGGGCTCACCTGCGGCATCTGCGCGTCTCGCCGATCGTCGGCGATGTTCATGAGCGAATTCAGGCGCTGCGCCAGCCCGCAGAGATCTACACCATCAACTACGAAACCCTGCCGTGGTTGGTCGAATATCTCGGCGACGCCTGGCACTTCCCCACGGTCGTCGCCGACGAGAGCACCAAGCTCAAGGGGTTTCGACTGCGCCAAGGCACGCAGCGCGCCCGCGCCCTGGGTAGCGTGGCCCATGTGAAGGTCGCGCGCTTCATCGAACTCACCGGCACGCCGGCACCAAACGGGCTGGCCGATTTGTGGGGGCAAGCCTGGTTCCTGGATGCCGGCAGCCGCCTCGGTCGCACGCATTCGGCGTTCAGCGATCGCTGGTTCCGCTTGAAATACGACGGTTACGGGCTGGAGCCCTTGCCCCATGCCCAGGGCGAAATCCAGGCGCGACTGGCAGATCTCTGTCTCACGATCACGGCCGCCGACTATTTCGACCTGCCGCCACTGATCGAGAACGAGATCAAGGTGGACTTGCCACCATCGGCGCGCCGGATCTACCGCGCCATGGAAAAGGCAATGTTCGCCCAGATCGAAGGGCACGACGTCGAGGCCTTCAATGCTGCGGCCAAGACCAACAAGTGTCTGCAACTCGCGAACGGCGCCGCCTATGTCGATGATGCCGGGACCTGGAAGGAAGTGCACGACGCCAAGCTGGCCGCTCTGGAGGACATCGTCGAGGAAGCTGCAGGAGCACCGGTGCTCGTGGCCTACCAGTTCCGTTCCGACCTAGCCCGGATTCTCAAGAGGTTCGGCAAGGCGGCGCGCCACTTGGACAGTGACCCGCAGACCTTGCGCGACTGGAATGCCGGCAAGATTCCCCTCCTGGTCGCCCATCCGGCCAGCGCCGGGCACGGTTTGAACCTTCAGGATGGCGGGAACATCCTGGCCTACTTCTCCAGTGGCTGGAATCTCGAAGAGGACCAGCAGATTCTGGAACGTATCGGCCCCACACGCCAGGCCCAGGCTGGCCACAACCGCGAGGTCTATGTGCATCGCATCGTCGCCAGAGACACCGTCGATGAACTCGTGGCCGTGCGCCGGCAGACCAAGGCCGACGTGCAGCAGATTCTCCTGGACCACATGAAACGGAGGCCCTCATGAACCGCGACGAGGTCCTCAGGACACCCGCCATCCCGCCCCTGCGCGCCATCGCCATGATCCTGGCGCACGGCGTTCTCCGCCTGCATGAGCGTCAAAAAGCCCTTGATAGCCGCACCGAACAGCGCGTTCATGACCCTGTTCTGAACCTCAATGGAGACATTTCATGACTGACGTACTGGCACGGGTGGTAGCCCTCAAGACCACACCGATTCCTGAATT
Organism: Thauera sp.; assembly: GCA_040275625.1. Classification (GTDB taxonomy): domain Bacteria; phylum Pseudomonadota; class Gammaproteobacteria; order Burkholderiales; family Rhodocyclaceae; genus Thauera. Next base: position 14,651 of record JBEOKH010000155.1, read on the forward strand.
GAAGCAACTGTGGCGCGATCTGTTCGACACCGAGCCACCGCCATACAACCGCCGTTTCCTGGAAAACCGCCTCGCCTACCGCCTGCAGGAGTTGGCCCATGGCGGATTGAAAACCAGCACCGTGAAGCGCCTCGAACAACTCGGTGAGCAACTCGATGGCGGCAAGGCGAAGGTGCGGTGTCGGCGAGCCAATGACCGCCCGGTGACCGGCACCACCCTGATTCGCGAGTGGCAGGGCACGGCCTACGAGGTGATCGTCCAGACGGGGCATTTTGAATTCCAGGGTCAGCGGTATCAATCGCTGTCGGCGATTGCCAAGGCGATCACCGGCACGGTCTGGAATGGCTGGCTGTTCTTCGGTTTGCGCGCACGGAGGTCGGCATGACCCCCATCCGGAAATTGCGCTGCGCCATCTACACCCGGAAATCCACCGAGGAAGGTCTGGACCAAGCCTACAACTCGCTCGACGCTCAAAGGGATGCGTGCGAAGCCTACATCGCCTCCCAGAAGTCCGAAGGTTGGGTTGCATTGCCCGATGCCTATAACGACGGCGGGTTCTCCGGCGGCACCCTCAACCGGCCGGGTGTGCAGCAGTTGCTGGACGATGTCCGCGAAGGACTGGTCGATGTGATCGTGGTCTACAAGATCGACCGGCTGTCGCGATCGCTGGCAGATTTCGCGAAGCTGGTCGAATTGTTCGACGCGCAGAAAGTGACCTTCGTCTCGGTGACGCAGTCGTTCAACACGACGACCAGCATGGGGCGGCTAACGCTGAACATTCTGCTGTCGTTTGCGCAGTTCGAACGGGAGCTTGGCGGCGAGCGCGTGCGGGACAAGATCGCCGCCAGCCGGGCCAAGGGGATCTGGATGGGCGGCATGCCGCCGCTGGGTTACGACGTGGTCGAGCGCAAACTGGTGCCGAACGCCACCGAAGCGACGTTGGTCAGGCGGATCTTCGAGCGGTACATCGCCCTCGGGTCGATGACTACCTTGTGCCGGGAACTGCGGTCTGAGGGGGTGACGACGAAATCCTGGACGACGCTGAAGGACAAGACCCGCGTCGGGAAGCTCATCGACAAAGGCTATCTCTACAAGCTCTTCAAGAATCCCGTGTTCGTCGGTGTCGCCGCCTACAAGGGTCAGCACTTCGCCGGTGAGCATGAAGCGATCCTTGACCGGGCGGTGTGGGATCAGGTGCAGGCGATGTTGGGTCGCGGGGAGCCAGCGCAACGTGCTCGCCAGAATCGTCCATCGCGCGCGCCTGCGCTGTTGAAGGGGCTGATCTTCGCCGATGATGGCTGGGCAATGACGCCGGGCGCCACCCAGAAGGGCGACAAGGTCTATCGCTACTACGTGAATACGGCGTCGATGAAGATCGGCAAGGAGGCGTGCTCGGTGTCGCGTGTGCCAGCCGGCGAAATCGAGGCGGCGGTGATCGCGCAGGTCAGGAAGGTCTTACAGGCACCCGAGGTGATGTCGCAGGCTATCCGTGAAGTGGCGGCGCTCGATCCCGCAGCAGACGCCCAGCAGGTCATTCTGACGCTGCAGTCGATCGAGCCGGTGTGGGATGAACTCTTCCCCGCCGAGCAGGCACGGATCATTCAGTTGCTTGTGGAACGGGTGACGGTCAGCCCCACGGGCCTGCGCATCGACATGAAGACGGCGGGGATGAGGGATTTGATCCAGTCGGTCATGCCAGGGAGGAAGGCCGCGTGATGGCTGCTGATGTCATTTCTGTTGATCTGCCAATGACCTTCAAGAAGCGTGGCGGGCGCAAGGTGATCGTATTGCCGGATGGGACGCAGGGAAACCCAGCGCCGATGGCCACCATCGACAACACCATGATCAAGGCGATTGCACGAGCATTTCGCTGGCAGAAATTGCTGGAGAACGGCACCTACGGGTGTCTGGACGAAATCGCCACGGCTGAACGCATAGGGCCTTCCTTCGTGAGTCGGGTAATCCGGTTGGCGTTGTTGGCACCAGATATCGTAGAAGCGATTTTGGCGGGCAAACAGCCTGCGAGCCTGACGTTGAAGGACTTGATGCATCCATTTCCGGTGGAGTGGTCGGGGCAGAGGTTGCAGTTTGGGATTGGTGCTGCGGGCTGAGTCTGCCATGCTGTATCCGGCGGCGCTGCTCCTCGCTTACAATCGTCATCAACACCGCTCTCGACGCTTCAGCCAGGCCAGTTAAGGGCGTTAGACAAACCCGATTACACACCACCGGTGCGCCTTCATGCCTATCGCAAAACGTGGTCACGTCATTGCATCACTGACGGATTGGGAGACGCATGCCCAACCGAAGGCTTCTTACCACTGGATTGATGGGAGGAGTGCCAAAGAAGTTGCCCGTGCTTGGCTGGAGGGAGGAGGAACGGCTTTGCCGCCTGAAGTTGCCGGTTGCTTGGCAGCCCATAGCAAGTTTGGAGCGGTCCTATCTTGGGAAGCTGAGCCAGAAGCCAAGCTACGTTTCGACAACTTTCCCGGTGAGCCGAGGAATAGCGACCTCGCGGTCTATGTAACCGACGCAATCGGTCCCTACCTGCTCGCTGTCGAGGCCAAGGCGGACGAGCCGTATGGAGACACAGTATCGAAAACGCTGGCCGATGCACTCGAACGCCGCCTTGAGAATCCGCGGTCCAACGGGGTCGCCCGTGTTGAACAGCTGGCCCGTTCCTTGTTCCGTCCGCGCGTTAAAGGCGAGCCACGGTTAGGCGACCTGCGCTACCAACTACTCACAGCCTGCGCTGGCGCGGTGTCTGAGGCAAAGCGAAAGGTTTACTCCCGCGCGGTCATGCTCGTGCATGAATTCGTCACAAGCGAAACACAGCCTGACAACCACAAACGCAATGCCTCTGACCTATCGGCGTTCGTTTATCGGCTTTCTGGAGGTGGAACGACAGAGGTGGCAGACGGCCGTCTCGTTGGCCCCTTCATCGTGCCGGGCGCCGCCGAAGTGGAGTTGTTCATTGGCAAGGTCGTGCGCAACCTCAGGACGAGCGATCCCGGCTTCTGAGCCAGCTATCGCCCAACGCTGCTCCCACCCGCACAAAAAAAACCAACTGCTCACGGCATCTGCAATGCCATACTCATTCCAATTTGACGACGGCTGGAGCGACCGGAAATACTTCGCTTCGATTCCAATGAATCTCGTACCTTCCGGATGACTCTACAAATTTGTCCCCGATGTAACGGCTCTGGTCACGACGGTCGATGTGACAAGTGCGGTGGATCCGGGTTCGTCGAAGAGCGGGCGCGAAACTCGCGCCTTGAGCCACCTTTGAGCTTGTCACCTATCCAACGGCCCGCCAAAAAACAGCCGCCAACGGAGCGCAAGAATAGCCGCTTGTCGGTGAAGGCAGGGGCTGGTGCCGGAAGACAAAAGCGGTTTCAAGAACCAAAGTCGGATGTCAACCCGATGCCGCAAGGTAAGGGTCGCGGCAAGCGCAGGTTGCGCGTATTTCCACACCCGTCGATAGTGAAGGCGCCCCGGCCACAACTCGTCCCGACCGGGAAATGGCGTCGCGTTCCGGCCGCCGATGTCATCAAGGAAGAGAGCGGCAGAGCACCCGCTTCGCGGTTGGAGAAGCAGAGGCGCTCGACTACAGGCAACCGCGTCACGGCGGAAAAAGCCAAGATTTCGGCCCTCGGGACTATCCAAGAGAATCGGAGTCACAAGGCACAGCGAAAAAGGGAAGCGATCCTACCAAATGAGGCTGCGAGCGACCGCACAGCAGCACAAAAGACCGCCTTCGAAATGGCGTTTGAGAAGGCGCAGCACGACAAGGACGGAAGCAAACACTGGGGCTGCTTTCGGGATGCAAACGGCCAGTTCGGCTCGTTTCCCGCGTTCGATCCGTGCGAGGATGTGGATGAATAATGCTCCTTGAACAGATTCTCCACCTTCTGGGCCAGCTTTTACTAGAATGCTGGCATGTCGCGGCAGATTCCGCCTCCCACCCCGGAAATCAACCGTCTCAGCGCCGCGGCAGCCCTGATCCCCATCATCGAGTCTGGCTTGGCCGACTCACAGCTTTCCATCGAACGTGCTGCGCTCATGGCGTCGTTCTGCGAGTGGACGTTAGAGCAACGATCCGACGATCCGAATGTGGTCAAGCTCGCGGAAACCGTGGGCAGCGGCTTGGAACGTATCAAGATGGCGCTGTCTTCGGCAGGGTGACACCGCTCGGCTACCGTGTCGCCACCAGACGCTCTTTCAACTTTGACCAGCGCCGTTCGACCTGCTTCCCCTTGATCGCCATGGCCAGTGCTCTTTTCTGCCCGACCAGCACCACCAGCCTCTTGCCGCGCGTGATCCCCGTGTAGATCAGGTTCCGCTTCAACATCATGTAGTGCTGGGTCGAGATCGGAATGACCACCACCGGTACTCGGAACCCTGTGACTTGTCCAAGCTGATTCGGCCATCGGCGCGGGAGGAGGGCGGTTAGTCGGGGCTTTGGCAAATCGGACGTCTACAGTTGATTCGCTTCTGCTGCCAGGAGCTTGCCGGCACGCCACTGCATTTCCACGCGCAGCCGCGTTTTGAGGTTGGTGTTAGTTCGCAGAGCTCACGAATCAGTTGTCATCAAACGCGCCAATCTGCGAGAATGCAGAAGGTGTGCATTGCTGCCTCACCAGTAGTCCCTGCGACTGGCTGTGTCGGCGTTTCCTAGCAAAGAAAATAACGCGTCAGCGAAGTAATGTCTTTCGACACGGGCCTTTCGGCCCTCGACATCTCGACGCAATACCGCACAGGTGAATCGGAGCCCGTGGAGGGCTTCTATCGCCCATGCCTTCTCAACTCCAAAGAGTACAAGCGGGCCGTTGGCTATTTCCGTTCGAGCGTTTTCCTGGTCGTTGGGCCGGCCACCATCGAGTTTGCCAGAAGGGGTGGCTACATGCGCCTGGTGTGTTCCCCATGCATTTCCGATGAGGACGCTGAGAGCATCGGTGTAGGTTACGAGGAGAGGATCGGCCGCCTAGTCGGGGAGGAAATCGACGGGCTTCTTGCCGAGAAGTCGACCTCGTATCGGACGCGCGTGCTTGCCACGCTGGTCGCCTGCGGCTCTCTCGACGTACGCGTGGCGCTGAGGCCCAAAGCCTACGGCCTTTACCACGAGAAGATTGGGGTATTCTGCGACGAGCGGGGGGGTCGGGTCAGTTTCCTCGGGTCGGGAAACGAGACCTGGAACGGCTGGCATTTCCAGGGTAACCACGAAGCACTTGAAGTATTTCGTTCCTGGGCAGGAGTAGCCGAGGCAGAAAGGGTGGAGAGGCACGACGCCTATTTCGAACGCCTGTGGGCTGGAGCCGTCCACGGGGTTGATACCATGGACTTTCCCGAGGCGGCCCGCCGCAGGCTAGTCGAAGCATCCCTCGGTGATCCATGCGACATCGATCCGTCCGCACTCGATCCGCGTCCGGCGGAGGGCCGGAACCCCCTTCCCCACCAGAGTGGTGCAATCGCCGCATGGAAGGCGGCTGGGCGCCGTGGTGTCTTCGAACACGCTACTGGCAGCGGGAAGACCTTCACCGCCATCATGGCCATGCGGGAGCACCTTTCCGCGGGACTGCCGGTTCTCGTGCTCGTGCCCAGCCGCCTCTTGCTTAACCAGTGGGCTGGGGAAATCCGCGCAGAGATTCCCGAGGCCGCGCTGCTCCTCGCGGGCGCGGGTAACGAGCGCTGGCGGCAGCCTGGCCGGCTGCGTTCGATGACGGACCAGGATCCCGGGCACGGCCCCCGCATAGTCCTCGCCACCATGCAGACCGCTGCCGGCGACGATTTCCTGCGCTCCTTCAGGGGTGGCCCTCACTTGATGATCGTGGTCGACGAGGTCCACCAGTCTGGCAGCGCCTTCAACTCCCGGGCGTACACCATAGAAACTGGCCCGCGCCTCGGACTAAGCGCCACGCCAAACCGACACGGTGATGGGGAGGGAACGGCGCGGATGTTTGGCTACTTCGGTCCCGTCGTCCCTCCCCCCGTTACTCTGCGGGACGCCATCAAGGCCGGCCGGCTAGTCGAGTACGAATACCATCCGCATCCGGTGCGTCTGACAGCGAACGAGGCCGAAGAATGGAAGGTGCTCACCCTCCGTATCGTCCGCGAGATGTGGGGTGTTAGGGAGGAAGGTGGCCCATCGGCACTGACCGACAGAGCCAAAATGCTCCTTATCCAGCGGGCTCGAATAGCCAAGAAAGCCTTGATGAAGATTCCCCTGGCTGCGGAAGTCGTTGCTTCTTCCTACAAGTCCGGCCAGCGCTGGCTCGTTTACTGCGAGGACGGAGGACACCTGCGCGAGACCATGGAAGCCCTCCGCACTCGAGGCCTCAACCCCATCGAATATCATAGCGCGATGGGAGGTGACCGCAGCGCCACTCTGGACTGGTTCCGCATGTTTGGCGGCGTCCTAGTGTCGATCAAATGCCTTGATGAGGGGGTGGACATACCGGCTGTGGACCACGCCATGATTTTGGCGTCATCGCAGAATCCCAGACAGTTCATCCAGAGGCGTGGTCGCGTTTTGCGGAAGGCGGACGGCAAGAGCCTGGCCGTGATACACGATGCCATCGTTGTGCCGGTAAGCTTGCAGGACGAACCAGAGCAGATCGCACTACTCAGGAGTGAGTTCGCACGGGCGGTGGAGTTCGCCGAGTCAGCGATAAACCGCGGGGCCGCCGCAGAACTGCGCGCGCTGGCCGGTCAGATGGGGTTTGACCCCGTTCGCGCCGGAAATGAAGGAATTGAAGAGGAAGAGAGAGGAGAAGAATGAACGAGAGGAACAGCCAACGGGAAAGCCTCCCGCCCGCGGACGTCGCCCTGGCGACCCTGAAGGCGGTTGCCGCTGAAATCGCCCTTGACATTCCCGAGAACGTGATCGAACGCCTCTACGTGCTTCAAAAGCGGCACCAGTTCGATTCTGACCGCTCCGCTTCCATCCAAGAAATGAAGCGCATACTGGAAGCCCATGTCGAACGTCCTGGGAACGAGGAAACGGAATGAAACTCCTATCCCTCGGCATGGAGAACTTCATGCCCTACAAGGGCCGTTCTGTGGTGGAGTTCCCGCAGGATCCCGTGCGCAACGTCATGATCGTTTTTGGCGACAATATGCGCGGCAAGACGAGCTTTCTCAATGCGCTGCGCTGGGCGTTCTACGGGAAAGCGTTTGGGCGCCACCTCCGCGAAATCCCGTTGCATGAGATTCTAAACAACGAGGCTGCCCTCGAAGGGGACTTCACGATCGAAGCCTCCGTCCAGTTTGAGGCGGATGACCGTCGCTACGACCTTCGCAGGCGCGCCGTAAAGCGGAGCATGGTCGCGGTACCGAGTCGGCCTGAGGATTTCACGGTTGTCGTCGCCCTGCAAAGGGATGGAGTGGCGCTGCCTGGCCACCTTATAGAGGCTGAGATCAACCGCTTTGCTCCGGAGCAGGTCTCGCGTTTCTTTCTCTTTGACGGGGAACTCCTCCAGGAGTACGAGACGCTTCTTATCGAAGGCAGTGATCAGGGGAAGCGAATCAAGGAGGCTATAGAGCAGGTTCTAGGCGTTCCAACTCTGATCCATGGCCGGGATGAGGCGGCCACGCTGCTCAAGCAGTTCCAACGGCAACAGTCGAGAGATCTCGCCCATGTCGAGGGGTTGGAAAGGCAGGCCGAAAAGCAGTCCACCCTTCAGGTCCGACAGGAATCCCTGGAGAATGATCTCCGCTCGCTTAAGGATCGGCTCGCCAGGACCAGATCGGAGCGTACTGTGCTAGACGACGATCTGGAGCAAGTCGATTCCATCCACCGCGCGAAGACGCGATTGGATATGCTGGAAACGAGGCAGCGAGAGATTTCTGATCGTCTGAAGGATACAGGCACCGAGCGGCTGGCTTTGCTCCGGGACGCATGGCGTGACTTGCTGCAACCAAAACTGGTCGCCCGAAAAGCGGCGCTGTTCGATGAGCAATCCGGTCTCACGCGGGAAATGGAGAAGCGCGGACGACTCGAGTCCAAAGCAAACGCCCTGCGCCGAATCCTCGAAAACTCCATTTGCCCAACCTGCGGCCGGCCAACCGAGGAATCTCAGCGGGCCGAGACCGGTGCAGAACTTGGCCGCATCGAGGCCGACATCAGGGCTTGCTCGATTGACCATTCGTCTCTAGCTGATGTCTCAGCGCGCATCCGTGAGATAGACCGTCTGACACGTCCCGGAGTTGGCACCAAAATAAGGGCTTTGGACTCTGAGGCACTCAGGCTCGGGGTGGACCTCACGACAGTCGAAAATGAGGTCGAACGGCTTGTCGAGGAGATCCACGGCTACGATACGGCCGACATTGCCCGGAAACGTGCCCAGAGGGACGGCCTACTTCGCGAGGAAGGGCTCCTTGGGGGGGATATCGGCGACCGCCAGCGGAAGCTGGACGAGAACCGCCGCGAGTTGACAGTCATCGCCAGGACGTTGCAGAACCTCCCGCAAGCGCGAGCTAGTCGCAGCACCGCTATGGTCAAGGCATGCATGTCCGTGGAGAGGGTTTTCAGTGACAGCATTGAGCGCCTTCGCGACGACCTAAGACGGCACGTGGAGCGGAGGGCCACGGAGTCCTTCCTCAAGCTAACCACACAAGATGCCTACAAAAAGCTGGAAATCAACGACAACTACGGTCTGACGATCCTTGACGAGACGGGTTCTCGGGTGACCGTGCGCAGTGCGGGAGCCGAGCAGATCGTCGCTCTGTCCCTCATAGATGGGCTTGCCCGGACTGGCCGCGCGGCCGGACCGGTCGTGATGGACACACCTTTCGGGCGTCTGGATTTGCGGCATCGGCACAACATCCTTAGATACCTGCCGACGACTACCGGACAGTTGGTGTTACTGGTCCACGACGGGGAAATCCGCAGAGAGACCGATCTGGCCCCCGTCGCTGAACGCGTTGGTGCCGAATATGAGATCCGCGAGATTTCCGCCAGGCACTCGAGAATCGAGAAGGTGACTTCATGAGCCAGCCGTTCCAGCCCTCCGAACCGACAATGATCGGCCTCAGCGAAAAGGCGCATCCTCTCCTCAGGCGGCTCAAGGAAGACGGGCATTTCGCGGAGATGGCCGATGCCTATCGCTTTGGCATTGCGTTGGCGCTCGCCCACGGGGTGATTCCCGACGAGCCTGCGGCCCCGCGCGCCACCATCTTCAGCGTGGCGACCGTCGACCCTGACCGAGAGATAGCTACCGCCATCCGGACGATAATCGACACCGAAGGCCTGCCCGTGTACCGTTGGGCTGAGCGCTTGGCTGAGTGGGGCGTTGCTGAGTTGGCCCGCAGGGCGGAGGACGGGGACGTCGACGTTGCTGCCCTTCTAGAGGAGGCTGCGGCTCTGTCGGAACAGGGAACCGAATGAGGCCGCTGCGCGCCTTCTTCATTTTGCAATTGGCGCACGGGACGTGTGAGGTCACTGCCCACAGGGAGCTCGAATCCGTCGAGGAAGCGTGGAAGGCACGGCCTGAGGGAGGCACCTCGGCTGCGATCCACGTCGGGTTCTGGCGCCCCGGGGCCGAAGCGTTCGCGCAGACTCTTTCCGCTTGGCCCGGACGTGTGCTTCTTAGCTCGTCCACCCGACACGCCCTTCCCTCTGGCTTCGCGGCTTCGGCTTTGCCCGTGGGCGAGGCCGCCGGACTACCCCTCCACTTAGCCCTTTCCGGGTGGGGATACGAAATCCAAGATCCGTCGCAGGCGGGTACCGCCCTGCACACCACGAAGTGCCAGTCCTCGATCCCCAGACCCTTCGGTGACTGGTGCTCCGCTCTTCCGTCTGAAGATCCACAACTCGCCGCTGCTGCGTCAGCATCTGGTGTGACTGACGAGAGCTCCTATCTCGACACCGAACCCTTGCTCCCGTCCTGGCTCAGGGATCGTCTTGGCCGATTCCGCTTCGCGCATCTTTCCGGGGACGCCGAGCCTAAGGCTGCGCGCATCCTCGACCTTCTTCAGTTCACCCCTCCGTGGCTCCTGTCGCTGCCAGTTTCCTCGCTGAATCTTTCGGTCCGCGGCTGCAACGTGCTCGAGTCGACATCTATCGTGACCATCGGCGATCTCGCCGCATACGGTTCGAGGGGGGTATGGCGTTTCGCGAATCTTGGCCGGAAAACCTATTTTGAGATTTGCGAACGGATCGTTCGTGCATTCTCCGCTGGCAACGCGTCGGCCCACTACGCCCTTTTTCTGCCCGGGACCGTGCGCCAGGGTGCCGTCTCTAAGGGAACGCTCGCCGCGGATCGGCAAGACGAGCCGCTTGGCGAGGTCGGCCCAGCATCCATCGTCTCGTTGAAGACCGCGCTGGAAGCGTTCTTCAGCCTACTGACCCTGAAAGAGCAGCAGATCATGAAGATGCGCATTGGCGTAGGGGGTGCTGCGGCAACGTTGCAGGAGATAGGGGACGTCGTAGGCGTAACACGTGAGCGCATCAGGCAGATTGAGAGTCGCGCAGTGGCGAAACTAAGGCAGCTTCCGTATTGGAATTCAGACTTACCCAGGCGTCTTGACGCTCTGCTTGAGGGCAGAGAAGACTGTCTGCCGTTGGAGGGTCTGGAGGTACTGGATCCTTGGTTCAAAGGCGCTGCGGATAGCAGTTCCGTTTTCGGATACGTCGCCGAGCTTATACCCGAGACCCCGTTTCACCTCGTACGGGAAGGCCCCTTAACGTTCGTGTCGCGCGCCTCCCAGGATGACTGGGACGCTGCTATTATCACATCGCGCCGCCTTCTTGCTGGGCTGGTTGGGACACGGACGACCCTCGCGGACGCCAGGGCGCTGGTGGACGGATTGCTCACTGGAAACGGGGAGGAACTGCGCCACGAACTTTGGCACTCGGCCGCTCGTCACGCGCATTTCGCGGATGAAGGATCCGGCCCCATCTTGGTCAGCTACGGCTTCGGCGCGAATCATCTGGTTCAGGCGGAGCTCAGTGCATCCGACCGACCCCTTCATTTCACGGAGATCCACGCGCGCCTGGTCCAGTCCCAACAGCCCTGTGATGTTAGGCGTGTCCACAATGCGGCTGCGGCAATTGGGCTTCTTTACGGCCGGGGCATATACGGTGCTGAGCGGCATTTCCCCCTCGACGAGGCAGAAACTAAACTCGTAGTCAGCGAAACCGAGGATATCGTGGGGGGGTACGCCCCGGGGCGGCAGTGGCACGCTCGTGAAATCTGCGACGCGCTGGAGGAACGGGGCTTCGAATTCGGCGGGCGACTTGACCCCTACGTGGTTTCCTTAGCTTTGCGCGGCTCCATTCGTATGACCTACCTCGGCCGGATGGTCTGGGTTTCTTCCGCGTCCGGCACAACCGGATCTGCGAACCGCCTTGACGTACACCAGGCGATCGTCTCTATTCTTGAGGATGCGGGGGCGGCCCTTTCCACTTACGACGTCAGGGCGAGGCTTTCCCGGGAACGCGGCTTGAACTGCTACTTCCAGATCCAGCCGGAGGGACAGGTCGTACGGCTGGGGGTCGGGATGTGGGGCCTCATGGCGCGCGACCTGCCATTCTCCGAGAATGAGGCTTCGGACTTTGTGTGGGAGATTCGGCGCATTCTCACCGAAAGGTGCAAAGGCCTGCACATTTCCGAAATTTACGACGCTGTGTCGCCGAGGCTTCCTGCCGCCACGAAGGTGCTGGATCCGGCTCTATTTATTGGTCTTGCCCAGAAGAACGTAGGCTTCTCAGTGGCCAAGGGGCAGTACCTGTACCTTTCCGAATGGGGTGGGTCTCGCCGATTAACGATAGGCGAAGCTGTTGCTTCAGTGCTCGAGGAGGCTGGCCCCGCGGGCCTACGCTCGGAGGAGGGAGCCCCGCGTATCGCTTCCCTCATCGAGCGCCCCTTCCCGAAGAGTCTTTACGCCGCGTCATGCAGATCGGCTGGGGCGATATACTCAGCGATTACGGGTCGATGGCATCTTCCCTCAGAGGACGACGGCGAAGACGAGGATGCGTGAATCTTCCGTCACAACTGATCTGCGGCCGGGCGCAGGACTCTCTGCCACCAGTATTCGGGGGACAACCACGGCTCCCCAACGAGTAGCTGACTTGTCGAGAGGCGCTGTCGCCGCCCCGGCCTTCTAATTCAATGTGGTGTGAAGCTCACTGTTTGTCGCCCAAGGTCGGCACAGGACGCCTTTGTCATTGCTCCGATTGTTCTGGCTAGCGCAATTCGCTCGCTCAACCCAAAGGTTTTCAGGAGTTCTGCCCCTCTTTTTTCTTGCAACGACAGACTCGGAAGCGCGACAATTCGTTACGTGTAATACGAAAACTCGTCTTGTTTTTGCGTGACGAAAAATATCAAGAATAAGGGCAAGCTATGGTGCGACCAAAGGTGGTAGAACCGCGGGAGACCACGGCATCCGTACGTATGAGCATCGCCGAGAAGTCCGCTTTAGAGGAGCGGGCCAAAACGAAGGGGCACTCGTCCCTCAGCGACTACCTGAGGGCGCTGGCCCGCGCTGAC
>JBEOKH010000156.1:0-4117 GCA_040275625.1 Thauera sp.
CGAGCACGCCCGCGCATCGAGCCAGGCCTCGCCCTGGTGCGGGTCGAGGTCGGCGATGGCGCGCAGCAGCAGCGACTTGCCGCTGCCCGAGGCGCCCCGGATGCAGACGCATTCGCCCGCGGCGATGTCCACATCGAGCGGGCCGACGTGGCGAGTGCGGAGTTGGCGCAGGGAGAGGGCGGACATGACCGGATCTTCGCGTTTCCGGGTGGGGTTTTCAATGCGGGGGGTGGGCGTGCGGCGCTTGCTGGGGGGCGGTGGCGCGGCGGAAGCCGCGAACAAGGCCTTCGGGTACGCGCCGCGCCTGTGGTCGCCGAGGAATCCTCCCGTGATCTCCGCAACCGCGACCGGATTGGGCGAGAATGTGTAAGCAATCCATGCGTGCCTCCGCCCGCGCGGAATCTTTTTCCCGCGGGGGGCTCACACTTGGGCATGCGGTGCGGATGGTCCGTGCCGCCCGACAGGACCGACTTATGTACAGGGATCCCCGATTTTCCGGCATTTTCCAGACCTTGCGCGGTCCCGCCGCCACGCCTCCCACGCTGCTGCAGAAGATCGTCGGCGGCGTGGTGATGGTGGGTGTGTTCGCGCTCGCGCTGACCTTTTCGGTGGCGCTGTTCGCGGTGGTGATCACGGTCGGCGCCGTGGCGTGGGGCTACTTCTGGTGGAAGACCCGCGCCGTGCGCAAGGCGATGCGTGAGCACATGGCAGCAGCGATGGACGCCGGGCGCGCGGCCGGTGGTGAGCCGGGCGGCAGTGGCGCGGGCACACGCGGGCTGATCATCGAGGGCGAGGTCATCCGAGAGCTGAAGGTCGAGGACCCGCCCGCCGACGCGGGGCGGGATCGGACATGAACCTGAAGGACGAAACCGCTTTCCTGCCCGCGCCGGACGTGAGCGCGGGCGAATGCTGCGCGCTGGCGCAGATGGCGTCCTATGCGCGGATCGAGGCGATGCGCCACGCCCGCGAGCGGGCCGAAGCCCGCCGGTACGGTTGGCGGCAACGGCTGCTTGCGTGGGGATTGCGGCCGGGCAAGCGCTGAGCGCGGCATCCGCGTCGGTCCGATTTCACTGCGCTCTGCCACCCGCGGCAGATGGCGCGTCGATCTTTTGCAGCAGCGCCTCCTTGCCATCGGCCACGCTGCGGATGTGCACGTCCACCTGGTTGTAGGCGATCTCGATGCCTTGCGCGCGGAAGCGGCGGTCGATCTCGCGGCTGATCTCGTCGATCGCGGCGTTGCGGTCGACCAGTTCGCGCACGTGCACCCGCAGCTCGTGGTCGAGCGTGCTGGCCCCGAAGGCGAGCAGGAACACCAGCGGCGCCGGATCCTTGAGCACGCGCGGGTTGTCGTCGGCGATCTGCAGCAGCAGCGTGCGCGTGAGCTCCAGGTCCGAGCCGTAGGCCACGCCGACCTTCACCGTGACCCGGGTGATGGTGTCGGTCAGTGACCAGTTGGTGAGTTCGCCGGTGATGAAGGCCTTGTTGGGCACGATCATCTCCTTGCGGTCGAAGTCGGTGATCGTGGTGGCGCGGATCTGGATCCGGCTGACCGTGCCCGAGACGTTGCCGATCGTGACCACATCGCCGATCCGTAGCGGGCGCTCGAACAGGATGATCAGGCCGGACACGAAGTTGGCGAAGATCTCCTGCAGGCCGAAGCCCAGGCCCACCGACAGCGCAGCCACCAGCCACTGCAGCTTGTCCCAGCTCACCCCCAGCGTGCCCAGTGTGGAGGCGATGCCGACGCCGACGATGACGTACGACAGCAGCGTGGTGATCGCGTAGGCGCTGCCCTGCGCGAGCTGCAGGCGCGACAGCACCAGGACCTCGAGCAGGCCGGGCAGGTTGGTGGCGAGCATGAAGGCGATCGCCGCGATCACCAGCGCGCCGAGCAGATCTGCGAGGCTGATCGGCACCACCGTGGCGGAGTCGCCGCTGCCGCTGGCGTATTCGTAGAGCGTGATGTTGTCGAGGTAGGACACGACCGTCAGCAGGTCGGCCCACACCCAGTACAGCACGACCACGAGCGCGGACAGCAGGGTCAGGTGGAGCAGGCGCAGCGACTGCTGGTTGATGCGGGCGAGGTCGAGGATCGGGGTCTCGATCGGCTGTTCGCCGTCGGCACCCTGCCGGCCCTCGCGTTCGGCGGCTTCGCGGCGAGCGACCGCACGCTTGTAGTCGAGGCGGTGGGCGGCGACCGCGAGCGCGCGCACCAGCACGCCTTCGGCGATGCGCCACAGGATCAGCACGTACAGCGTGTCGACCAGGCGGCCGGTGAGCTTGAGCGCGGTGTAGTAGTAGCCCATCGCCAGCGCGCCGATGAGCGCGAGCGGCATCAGGCCGAGCGCGAGGCTGGTGAGCAGGCGTAGCGGCGAGAGGCGGGCGTCTCCTTTCCGGTGCAGCAGTCCCCTGCCGAGCAGCCAGGCCATGGTCGCGTAGCCGACGAGCAGGATCACGATGCCGAGCACGTCGCTGCCGAGGCTCTCCGGCTGACGCTCGGCGATGGCGACCACGGCGATCACGGCGACCACGACGATGCCCAGCTTGCGCACGTAGCGGTGCAGGGCGTGCAGGCGCTCCGGGGGCCACTGGAAGTGGCGTTCGCCGACGCCACCCGGGAGCAGGATGCGGTAGGCGGTGTGGAACACCAGCCAGGCCTGCGCTATCTGCATCAGCGTCGCGCCCAGGCTGGCGTTCTGGCCGCGCGCGTCCATCTGCAGCGCGATGCCGCCGAGCGCGAGCAGCAGGCTCACCGGCAGCGCGAGCAGCAGGTTGAGCAGGATCGCCAGCGGAGTGTGCAGCTGACTGTCGCGGCGCACGTAGCCGATGTCGGCGTGCAGGCTCTCGAGCTTCTCGCGCAGCCAGCGCCGGCGCGAGAACAGCGCGATGCTGAGCAGCAGCACCGGCAGGAACAGGAAGGGCCGCGCCTGCAGGCCAGCCCACAGCTCGTTGCTCGCCGACTCCCACGGGATGGCCGAAAACTGCTTGCCGAGCGCCGCCGGTACCGCCTGCAGCCAGGCGAAATCGAGCGGACGGTTGCTCGGAATCCAGAACATCTGCTCATCGAGTGTGGTGCGCAGGCGGTCGGCGGTGACCTGGAGCTGGCGCTCGGCGAGCTGCAGCGTGATCGACTGGTTGAGCACGGTGTTGAGATCGCGGTTCAGCTGGTCGAGCAGCTCGACGCGGGTGGCGAGCAGCGCCACGAGCGGCTCGCGCAGTGCCGGATCGGCCTGTCCTTCGGGGGCTTCGGCCAGCACGCGGTCGATGTAGGCCGCCGGGTTGATGAGCGCTTCGCGCTGCTTGCCGATCTCGAACTGGTAAAGGCGGATGTCGGCGATCTGCTCGGCGAGCGAGGCGTCGGCGACCGGCGCCGGCAGCGCGCGGCGCTGCTCAAGGAGGATGCGCGACAGCAGGATGCTGCCCTGCAGCACGCCGATCTGCTCATCGATCACCGTGCTGCTGCGGTTGAGTGCGTCGAGCTGCTGGCTCACCGCCTGGTTGCGCCGGGTCAGCGTGTTCAGGTGTTCGGTGGTGCGCAGCAGGTACTGCGAGAGCTCCTGGTTGGCGGCGGCCTCACGTGCGAGCAGGGCATCCCAGGTGGTGGTGGCGCGCGCGTCCACCAGCGCCTGCACGGTCTGCTCGGCCTGCGTGGCGCGCTGCTGGTTGATCGCGTCCTGCAGGGCCTGGGTCGCGGCCTCGAGGCGGTCGAGCTGCAGGCGGGCGAGCTCCTGGCGGGCGCGGCCGAGGTCGGTCAGCACGCTGTTGCCGGCAAGCTCCTGGCGGCGCAGGGCGACCTGGGCGTCGAGCGCATGCCATTCGGCGGCGAGGGCATCGCGGCGCACGGCGTTGACCGCGCGTTGTCCAGCCTCGGCCAGCCAGAGTTCGCGAAAGTAGGCGGCCAGTCCGCCGCCGGCGGCGAGCAGCACCGTTGCTCCGATGGCCCACCAAAGCAGGGTGGAAGAGGCCGAGCCCAGGGGATCTCCGGCGACCGCGGTTGAACCCAGCAGCACCCGGTCGATGACGACCTTCAGCGGCCACGGCTTGGCCAGCTCAAAGGCGACGGCGACGAGGGACATGAGACCGGCGGTGATCAGCCTCCGGCTTTGCGGGCGCACAT
>JBEOKH010000157.1:0-10847 GCA_040275625.1 Thauera sp.
CGCGGGGGCGTCGTGCGGCGCGCGCATGCGCTGAGCTCAGGCCCCGAACAGGGCCTGCAGTTCGGCCCCGGGATGCGGCGCGCGCATGAAGGCCTCTCCGACGAGGAAGGTGTGCACCGCGTTGGCCTGCATCAGGGCCACGTGCTCCCGCTGGAGGATGCCGGACTCGGTGACCACGATGCGCCCGGCGGCGCCGCTGGCGATGCACGGCAGCAGGTCGAGCGTGGTCTGCAGCGCGACCTCGAAGGTGCGCAGGTTGCGGTTGTTGATGCCGATCAGCGGGGTCTGCAACTGCAGCGCGCGCTCGAGTTCGTCGCCGTCGTGGACCTCGACCAGCACCGCCATGCCAAGCTCGCTCGCGAGCTGCTCCATGTCGCGCATCTGCGCCAGGTCCAGGCAGGCGGCGATGAGCAGGATGGCGTCGGCGCCCATCGCGCGGGCCTCGAACACCTGGTAGGGATCGACCATGAAGTCCTTGCGCAGCACCGGCAGGTGGCACGCGGCGCGGGCGGCCTGCAGGTACTCGGGCGCACCCTGGAAGAAGCCGCGGTCGGTGAGCACCGACAGGCAGGCGGCACCGGCGTGCTCGTAATCTGCCGCGATCCCGGCAGGATGGAAATCCGCGCGGATCACGCCCTTCGACGGGCTCGCCTTCTTGATCTCGGCAATCACCGCCGGCAGGTGCGCGGCATGCTTGTTGCGGATCGCGCCCACAAAATCGCGCGCTGGCGGCTGCGCCTCGGCGTCGGCGCGCACCAGGCATTGCGGGCGCGCGGCGGACGCGGCGGCGACCTCCTCGACCTTGACCGCGCAGATCTTGTGCAGAATGTCGCTCATCGGCCGCTCCGGAACTGCTGGGTGAAGCGCACGAACTCGTCGAGCTTGGCGCGCGCGGCGCCGCTCTCGATGAGCTCGCGCGCGCGCAGGATGCCGGCGCCCATCGTATCGACCAGGTTGGCGGTGTACAGCGCCACCCCGGCGTTGAAGATCACGACCTCGCGCGCCGGGCCGGGCTGGTTGTCGAGCACGCCGAGCAGCACTTCGCGCGACTCGGTGGCGTCCTCGACGCGCAGGTTACGGCTGCCCGCCATGGCGAGGCCGAAGTCCTCGGGATGAATCTCGTACTCGGTGACGACGTTGTCCTTGAGCTCGCCGACCAGGGTGGCGCCGCCGAGGCTGACCTCGTCCATGCCGTCCAGGCCATGCACCACCAGCACGTGGTTGGCGCCGAGGCGTTGCATCACCCGGGCCTGGATGCCGACCAGGTCGGGGTGGAACACACCCATCAGGGTGTTGGGTGCGCTCGCCGGGTTGGTGAGCGGACCGAGGATGTTGAAGATGGTGCGCACGCCCATCTCGCGCCGCACCGGGGCGACGTTCTTCATCGCGCTGTGGTGCGCCGGGGCGTACATGAAGCCGATGCCGGTGGCCTCGATACACTCGGCGACCTGCTTTGGCGTGAGCTCGAGGTTGACGCCGAGCGCCTCGATCACGTCGGCCGCGCCCGACTTCGACGACACCCCGCGCCCGCCGTGCTTGGCGACGCGGGCGCCGGCCGCGGCGGCGACGAAGATCGTGGTGGTGGAGATGTTGAAGGTGTTGGCGCCATCGCCGCCGGTGCCCACGACGTCGAGGAAGTGGTCGTGCGGCGGCTGCACCACGACCTTGGTCGACATCTCGCGCATCACGGTGGCGGCGGCGGTGATCTCGCTGATGGTCTCCTTCTTGACGCGCAGCCCGGTGAGGATGGCGGCGGTCATCACCGGGGAGATCTCGCCGGCCATGATCTGGCGCATCAGCGACAGCATCTCGTCGTAGAAGATCTCACGGTGCTCGATCGTGCGTTGCAGGGCTTGCTGGGCGGTAATCGTGGTCATGAGGCTCTCGCAGCGTTCGTTTCAGGCGGCCACCGGCAGGCTGGCGCCGCGGTCGAGGAAGTTCTTCAGCAGTGCGTGGCCGCACTCGGTGAGGATGGACTCGGGGTGAAACTGCACGCCCTCGACGTCCAGCGACTTGTGGCGCACGCCCATGATCTCGCCGTCGTCGGTCCACGCCGTCACTTGCAGACAGTCGGGCAGGCTCGCGCGTTCGATGGCCAGCGAATGGTAGCGCGTGCAGGTGAGCGGATTGGGCAGGCCGCGGAACACCCCGGCATCGATGTGGTGCACCGGCGAGGTTTTGCCGTGCATCAGCTTCTGCGCGTGCACGATGCGCCCGCCAAAGGCGGCGCCGATGCTCTGGTGGCCGAGGCAGACGCCGAGGATGGGTAGCTTGCCGGCGAAGGCCTTGATCGCCTGCACCGAGATGCCGGCCTGCGCCGGCGAGCACGGCCCGGGCGAGATGACGAGGTGATCGGGGGCGAGGCGCTCGATCTGCTCGAGGGTGATCTCGTCGTTGCGGAACACCTTGACGTTGGCGCCAAGCTCGCCGAAGTACTGCACGAGGTTGTAGGTGAAGCTGTCGTAGTTGTCGATCATCAGCAGCATGGTCATTCCCTTCGCGAAGGCCGGCCAAGGGCGGATAAGGCCGGCTTCGTCAGCATGTTCGTGGGGCAGGACAGGACAGCGCGCGGCTTCGGCCGCGCCGCGGTGTTCAGGCCCGGGTGTCGAGCCCGCCCTCGGCCATCTCGGCAGCGCGCAGCATGGCGCGCGCCTTGCTCTGCGTTTCCTGCCATTCGGCATCAGGGTCGGAATCGGCGACGATGCCGGCGCCGGCCTGGACGTGGATCTGGCCGTCCTTCACCACCGCGGTGCGGATCGCGATCGCGATGTCCATGTCGCCGTGAAAGCCGAGATAGCCGACCGAGCCGGCGTAGATGCCGCGCTTGACCGGTTCGAGCTCGTCGATGACCTCCATCGCCCGCACCTTGGGCGCGCCCGACACAGTGCCGGCCGGGAAGGTGGCGCGCAGCACGGCGAGCGCGTTAAGGCCGTCCTTGAGCTTGCCCTCGACGTTGGAAACGATGTGCATCACGTGCGAGTAGCGCTCGATGGTGAAGCGCTCGGTGACCTTGACCGTGCCGACCTCGGACACGCGGCCCGCGTCGTTACGACCGAGGTCAAGCAGCTGCACGTGCTCGGCGATCTCTTTCTGGTCGGCGAGCAGTTCCTTTTCGAGGGCGAGGTCTTCGGCCGGCGTGGCGCCGCGCTTGCGGGTGCCGGCGATCGGGCGCACGGTGACGACGTCGTCCTCGAGCCGGGTCAGGATCTCGGGCGAGGCGCCGACGACGTGGAAATCCTCGAAGTTGAAATAGAACATGTACGGCGAAGGGTTGAGCGAGCGGATCGCGCGGTACAGCGCCATCGGGCTGGCGGCGTAGGGCTTGCTCATGCGCTGCGACAGCACGACCTGCATCAGGTCGCCATCGACGATGTACTGCTTGGCGCGGCGCACCGCATCCTTGAAGGCCTCTTCACCGAAGCTCGACACCGCGGGCGCGGATTCGGTGCGGATCTCTTCCGGGATCTGCACCGGTGCGCGCAGGCGCGCAAGCAACTCGCGCAGGCGCTTCTGCGCGCGCTTCCACGCCCCCGGCACCTCGGGTTCGGCATATACGACCAGCGTCAGCTTGCCGCTGAGGTTGTCGACGATGGCGACCTCTTCGGAGAGCAGCAGCAGGATGTCGGGGGTACCGACGGTGTCGGGTTTTTCGGTCTTCGACAGGCGGGGCTCGATGTAGCGCACCGTGTCGTAGCCGAAGCAGCCGACCAGGCCACCCGCGAAGCGCGGCAGGTGCTCGCGCGGCGGCACCTTGATGCGGTTCATGAACTCGGCGACGAAGTTGAGCGGGTCGCCATAGTCGCGGCGCTCAACCAGGCGGTTGCCGGTGAGCAGCAACGCCGAGCGGCCATAGACCTCGATGCGGGTGGGCGAGGACAGGCCGATGAAGGAGTAGCGCCCGAAGCGCTCACCGCCCTGCACCGATTCGAGCAGGTAGGTGTAGGACTCGTTGGCGAGCTTCAGGTAGATGGAGAGCGGCGTATCGAGATCGGCGAAGGTCTCGAGGGTGAGCGGAATGCGGTTGTAGCCCTCGGCGGCAAGGGCGTTGAATTCGTGTTCGAGCATGGAGACTCCACGGACAGCGGTTGAATCGGAGCGGCGTGCAGCAGGGAGTACAACTGGCGGAGCAGGCGGGCGGTGAAGACGGTGCGCACTCGGCGCTACCCGGGCCCCGCAAAGGGGAATCGCGTTCAGTGGCCCAGAGGCCAGCGCCAACCACCGCGCCGGGTCGGCTGGACGGAGGAGAAGGCGGAGAGGAAGCGATCCCGAGGTGCGCGCATCACGATGTCGATCTGTGGTGGAGGGTGCAGGTCAGACGGTAGAAGCCGGTGACGAGACCAGGCTCGGCGCAAGGCCGCCGCTATGCTGTAACGATATGATCCAGCGCCTGAAACGCGTTCGATAGTAGCCCATCGCATTCGATGGTGTCCACCGGCACCCCTTCACTGTAGCCGTAGGTGACCAGCAGCACCGGCATGCCCGCGCCCTGGGCGGCGAGCGCGTCGTTTGCCGAGTCGCCGATCATCAGCGCCTGAGTCGGCGTCACGCCGAGGCGCTCGCACGCCAGGCGAACGGTGGCCGGATCGGGCTTCTTCACCGGCAGGGTGTCGCCGCTGACCACGGTGTCGAAGTAGTGCGCGATCTCCATGCGTTCGAGCAGCGGCAGCGTGAAGGCCTCGGCCTTGTTGGTCACCACCGCAAGCCGTACGTCGCGCGCGCGCAGGGTTTGCAGGGTTTCGACCACCCCGGGGTAGATCGTGGTGCTCGCCCCGTTGACCACCGCATAGTGGCGGCGGAACACGGCGACCGCGGTTTCGACCTCGGCTTCGGTGGCGCGCGCACCCTCGGTCAGGCAGCGCCACACCAGATTGGGGATGCCTTTGCCGACGAAGCTGTGGATCTCGGCCTGGGTGCGCGCCGGGCGGCCGAGCTCGGCGAGCATGAGGTTGGCGGCGTCCGCCAGATCGGCGATGGTGTCGAGCAGCGTGCCGTCGAGGTCGAACAGCACCGCGCGCGGCGAGAAGCGCGCCGGCGCGCTCATGCCGGCACCTGGGCGAGTTCGGCGCGCAGCGCGCGGATGATCGAGTCGTAGCGGTGGGGGTCGGCGGCCTTGCCGGCGCCGAACACCGCGGAGCCGGCGACGAAGGTGTCGGCGCCGGCGCGGGCGATGTCGGCGATGTTGTCGGTCTTCACCCCGCCGTCGATCTCGAGCAGGATGCGACGGCCACTCTCCGCCTCGTAGGCGTCGAGCCGGGCGCGCGCGGCGCGCAGCTTGACGAGCGTCTCGGGGATGAATTTCTGCCCGCCAAAACCGGGGTTGACGCTCATCAGCAGCACCACGTCGAGCTTGTCCATGACGTGGTCCATGAGGTTGAGCGGGGTGGCCGGGTTGAACACCAGGCCGGCCTGGCAGCCCGCGTCGCGAATCAGGCCGAGGCTGCGGTCGATGTGCTCGGAGGCCTCGGGGTGGAAGGTGATGACGTTGGCGCCAGCCTTCGCGAAGTCGGGAATGATGCGGTCGACCGGCTTCACCATCAGGTGCACGTCGATCGGCGCGGTGGTGTGGGGGCGGATTGCCTCGCACACCAGCGGGCCGATGGTGAGGTTGGGGACGTAATGGTTGTCCATCACGTCAAAGTGGATCCAGTCGGCACCGGCGGCGATCACGTCGCGAACTTCCTCGCCGAGGCAGGCGAAGTCGGCGGACAGCAGGCTGGGGGCGATGCGGTACATGGGATGCTCCGGAAAGTTCGTCAGCCGCGATTCTACCCGCCGCCGCCGGCCGCGGCCGCAGCGCCCTGCCCTCAGCGCACGCAGACCTTGCGCACCTGCTTCATGTCGGTGATGCCGGCGAGCACCTTTTCCATGCCGTCCTGGCGCAGCGTGCGCATGCCCTCGGCCAGCGCCTGACCGAGAATCTCTTCGCCACGCCCGCGTGCCTGGATCAGGCGCTTGACGGGTTCCGAACCGAGCATCAGCTCGTGCAGGCCGACCCGCCCCTTGTAGCCCTGATTGCAGTGCTCGCAGCCCACTGCGCGATAGAGCGCGAAGCCGCCGTCCTTGTCGGCAAAGGCCGCGCGCCAGCGCGCCAGCACACGCTCGCGCGCAGCCTGCGGATCGGCGGCGAAGTCGGCGGTGAGATGCATGTCCTCGCAGTACTCGTCGAGCATGCTGCGGATCTCGTCCTCGCCGGCACGGTAGGGCACACGGCACTTGAGGCACAGGCGCTTGGCCAGGCGCTGGGCGAGCACGCCGAGCAGCGCATCGGCAAAGTTGAACGGGTCCATGCCCATGTCGAGCAGGCGCACCACCGACTCGGGGGCGCTGTTGGTGTGCAGCGTGGAGAACACCAGGTGGCCGGTCAGCGAGGCCTCGATGCCCACCGACACGGTCTCCTGGTCGCGCATCTCGCCGACCATGATGACGTCCGGGTCGGCCCGCAGGAAGGCGCGCATCATGGTTGCGAAGTCGATCCCGGCCTTTCGGTTGACCTGGACCTGGCGCAGCCCCTTCTGGGTGATCTCGACCGGGTCCTCGACGGTCCAGATCTTGGTGTCGGGGGTGTTGATGTAGCTCAGGATGGAGTGCAGCGTGGTGGTCTTGCCCGAGCCGGTGGGGCCGCACACGAAGAAGATGCCGTAGGGCTTGGCGATCGCGCCCTTCAGGCGTTCGAGGTTGAAGGGCAGCAGGCCGAGCTGATCGATCGGGATCGGCTCGCTGTTGGCGAGCAGGCGCATCACCACGTCCTCCATGCCGCCCTGGGTGGGCAACGTGGCGACGCGCAGCTCGACGTCGAGCGGCGCGAACTTGCGGAAGCGGATCTTGCCGTCCTGCGGCTTGCGGCGCTCGGAGATGTCGAGGTCGCACATGATCTTGATGCGGGTGACAAGCGGATTGCGATAGCTCGCCGGGATCTCGATGTAAGGTACCAGGGAGCCGTCCTTGCGGAAGCGGATCTGGGTCTTTTCCTTGCCGGGCCGCGGCTCGATGTGGATGTCGGAGGCCCCCTGGCGATAGGCGTCGATGATGATCTTGTTGACCAGCTTGACGAGCTCGTTGTCGGCCGCCGCAGTCACCTCGTCCTTGAGGGAAAGCGCGTCCTCGTCGTGCTCGTCGAGACCGGACAGCAGATCGGACACCGACGCGTCGTCCAGCGTCACGCCGAAAAACTGCTCGACGGTGAGCTCGAAGTCGCGCTGCGTGGTGACCCGGTAGGTGAGTCGCTTCTTGGGCAGCACGTTCTGCGCCACGCCCGAGCTGCGCACCTGCTCGGGATCGACACAGAGGATCACGACGCCCGCGGGATTCTCCTCCCACGGCAGCCACAGGCTCTTCTCGACGAACTCGCGCTTGATGTTGCGCAGCAAGTCGATGGGCTTGACGTGGTTGCCGACGAAGGCCTGGTAAGGCACGCCGAAGTAGCGCGAGGCGGCGATGCCGAGCTCGGCGGTACTGAGGCCGAACTGTTCGATGAGCAGGTTCTCGGTACCACCGCCGCTGGAGCGCGCCTCGCGCGCGGCGTCCGCGAACTCTTCCGCGGTGATGCGACCGTCGACCACCAGCGCGTCGAAGCGCGAGCGCAGGCGTCCGGTCTGCCGGTTGTGGCGCAGGAAGGCGACGCCGAGCGTCTGCGCCAGCCCCAGCAGCCCCTCCTCGGCCATCTTCGAGAAGGGGTCGCGGCTCAGCGTGTTGATCAGCTGCACCACGCCAAGCAGGCTGCCGGTATCGGGATCGCGGATCGGCGCGACCAGCATCTGGCGCGAATGGAAGCCGGTGCTGGCATCGACCTCGCGACGCAGTTCGAGGTGCGGCGAGATCCGCCGCAGCTCGTCGTCGTCATAGACGTCGCGGATGTTCACCAATTGACCGCTGAGTGCGACGAAGCCGGCGATGCTGTTCTCGCCGATCGGCAGGCGGATGCTCTGCACACCGCTGAGGCCAGTCTTGACGCGGGTGACGATGGATGCCCCGCCCTCTTCGAGCGCATAGATCGTGAAGCGCTCGGCTTCGAACAGCGTGCACAGCTCCGGCGCCAGCTCGAGCATGATCTCGTCGGTGTCCTTGCTGGCGTGGATGCGGTTGGTCAGCGCCTGCAGGCCCTTGAAGAAGGCGAGCCGATGCGTGACGGCGCTGGACACGGAACTGTTCATTGCGGGGATCCTTGCTGGGCACGCGTGACGGGCTGCGCCCGCGTCAGAATTCGAGTACGTCGCCGCGAGCGAGCGCGCGTACCGGCAAGCCGCGGCCGGCGGCCTCCAGTTGGGCAATGATGCGCGCGCCGACCCCGGGCTTGAGGTGGCTGATGTGAAGCTCGGGCGCACCGCCGATCTCGTCGAGCAATGCGCGCGCCATGCTCGGGCAGAGATGGCGCGAGGCGACTGCCAGCCCGTGCTGCTCCTCGGCGAAAGCGGTCTCGAGGATCAGGTGGCGCAGGTGCGGACAGGCGTTGATGGCTTCGATCAGTTCGGGACAATAGGCGGTGTCGCCCGAAAACACCAGTTGACCACTGCCGCTGTCGAGCCGGTAGGCGACTGCAGGCACCGTGTGGCGGGCGGGCAGCGCGGTGATGCTGCGACCGCCGAGTTCGACGCGCTCACCGACCCGGATCGGCTGAAAGCGCATGAAGGGCTCGTGATGGTCGGGTATCGCGGAGAAGTCGGGCCACACCAGCCAGTTGAAGATGTGCGAGTGCAGGATGCGGATCGTCTCTGGCGTGGCATGCACCAGCACCGGCCCCTGGCGCTGCTCGCCCACCGAATCGATCATCAGCGGCAGCGCGGCGATGTGGTCGAGATGGGCATGGGTGAGGAAGACGTGATCGATGCGCACCAGCACCTCGAGCGGCAGGTCACCGACCCCCGTCCCGCAGTCGACCAGGATGTCCTCGTCGACGAGGAAAGAGGTCGTGCGAGACTGCGAACCACCGATCCCGCCGCTGCACCCGAGCACCTTGAGCTTCATGGCCTCCTTCATCCGCACCGGCGACAGGCGAAGCGCCGCCGCCAAACCCGATTCAGCGCAAGGTAACACCCCGACCCCGGGGGGCGCGCGGCACAAAATCACGCCATCGGCGCGCGCTCAGCCGCGCAGGAAGAACTCCATCTTGACCCCGGCAATCTCGATGATGTCGTGGTCGCGCAGCGGACGCGCCTGCGCGTCGATCGCATTGCCATTGACGAGCGGAAAGCTGGCGCCCTCGACATGGGTGATGAAATAGCCGTGCGGCCGGCGCGTGATCACCGCCACCTGGCGCCCAGGCTTGCCGAGCGTGGTCAGCGACTTCGTCAGCAGGAGCTCGCGCCCGGCATTGCCGCCGCTGAGCACCTGGATCACGCCCATGCCCTCACCCGCGGCGGCCGCCGCGGTCACGGCCGCCGCTGCAGCCCCGGCCTGGCGTGCGGCAGCAGACAGGATCTGGGTGTCGCTCGGCGCCGGCGCGCGGGGCAGCACGGTGTCGGTGGTCGGACGCGGCATCTCGAAAGCCTTGAAGGCAGCGGTCTCGATCATCTCGGAGGGCGCGAGCCCTGGCTTGGCGTCGTCGATGATGTACTTGATCCGGTACTTGCCGAGCTCGATGACGTCGTTGTTGCGCAGGACGTTCTTCTTGACCGGCTGGCCGTTCAGGTAGGTACCGTTGGTGGAGTTCTGGTCCTCGAGAAAGGCGTCGTTGGTGATGCAGGTGATCACCGCGTGATGGCCGCTGATCGCCAGGTTGTCGATCTGGATGTCGTTATCCGGCTTGCGCCCGATCGTGGTGCGCTCCTTGCCGAGCACCATCTCCTTGAGCACCAGCCCATCCATGCTGAGCACCAACTTCGGCATGCGTCGTCCCGTCAAAAATGAAGCGGCCGACGCCGGGCGGCGCGACCGTCGAAAACCTGCCCCCATTCTAGCGCGCGTCCGCCCGCTCAACAAAAAAGGGCGCCGGAAGAACCGACGCCCCTTCTGTGCGGCTACGCGACGCGCAGGCGCTTAAAGCATGGCCTTGAGCAGCTTGGCCATCTCCGACGGGTTGCGCGTGACCGTGAAACCGCACTCTTCCATGATGGCGAGCTTGGCGTCGGCGGTGTCCGCGCCACCGGAGATCAGCGCGCCGGCGTGACCCATGCGCTTGCCGGCCGGCGCGGTGACACCGGCGATGAAGCCGACGATCGGCTTCTTCATGTTGGCCTTGCACCACATCGCGGCTTCGGCTTCGTCCGGACCGCCGATCTCGCCGATCATGATCACCGCGTCGGTATCGGGATCGTCGTTGAACATGCGCATCACGTCGATGTGCTTGAGACCGTTGATCGGGTCGCCACCGATGCCGACCGCCGAGGACTGGCCGAGGCCGATCTCGGTGAGTTGCGCCACGGCTTCATAGGTCAAGGTGCCGGAGCGCGACACGACGCCGATGCGGCCCTTGCGGTGGATGTGGCCGGGCATGATGCCGATCTTGATCTCGTCGGGCGTGATCAGGCCGGGGCAGTTGGGGCCGAGGAGCAGGGTTTCCTTGCCGCCCTTGGCAACCTTCTGCTTCATCTTGTTGCGCACCATCAGCATGTCGCGCACGGGAATGCCTTCGGTGATGCAGATCGCCAGATCGAGGTCGGCTTCGCAGGCTTCCCAGATGGCGTCGGCAGCGCCCGCGGGGGGCACGTAGATGACCGACACGGTGGCGCCGGTTTCAGCGGCGGCTTCCTTGACCGAGCCGTAGATCGGCACGTCGAGGATCTTCTCGCCGGCCTTCTTCGGGTTCACGCCGGCGACGAAGCAGTTCTTGCCGTTCGCGTACTCGATGCACTTCTCGGTGTGGAACTGACCGGTCTTGCCGGTGATGCCCTGGGTGATGACCTTGGTGTCTT
>JBEOKH010000158.1:0-6390 GCA_040275625.1 Thauera sp.
GCGCAGCCCAGCCATTCGCAGATGCGCGACACCTGGACCCTGCCCGGCGAGCTGAACAAGCTCACCTCCGGTGAAGCCGAAATGGAAGCTTCTCTCGAAGACTCCGTACCGCTGGCCGATGAGATCCCGTTCGACACCGGCGCGATCGACTTCGAGCTCGACCTCGGCGATGAAAGCCCGCCTGCGGCGCCCGACCTCTCGGCGACCACGCCGGGCATCGGACGCGAGTTCGATCTTTCCTTCGATGGCGACGAGGTGGAGCCGACGGCGCCGGCGGACGCCGGTGAACTGGTGTTCGACCTAGACATCGGCGAGCCCGACGCAGCGGACGATTCGCCGGCGGTGCCGATGCCCACGATGCCGCCTGTGGACGCTGCGCCCGTCACATTCGTCGCCGAGGCGCCGGCAGCGGCCGCGCCGGCGGTGCGCGATGTGCAGCCCGCAGAGCAGCCCGTCGGGGGGGCTGCCGCGCCTGCAACCGAAGATGCAGCGTCCACGATCAGCAGCCTCGATTTCGAGTTGCCCGAGATGGATTTCGGCAGTGACGGCAACCGCTTCGACCTCGATGCGACGGTCGTGAGCAGTTCGGGCACGATCGATGACGAGCAGCTTGCCGCTGCTGCAGTGCCTGCGGCTGCTTCGGAGGCGGTCGTGGATCTCGAGAGGACCGCCTTCGACACCAGCCTGCTCGACTTCGATTTCGAGCTCGACGCGCCCTCCGCGCCAAGCTCGGCGCCCGTGCCGGCCGGACTCGACCTGACCTCGATCGACCTTGACCTCGACCCGCGCGCTGCGCCCGAGGCGGGATTCGACGCGGTGCCGTTCTCGGTGGCCGAGACCCAGTTCGACCAGCCCGCAGAGACCGCTTCGGGGGGCGAGGACGGGGTGGGCAACGAGGAGGCCGAGACCAAGCTCGAACTCGCGCGTGCCTACGAGGAAATGGGCGACAAGGAAGGTGCGCTCGAGTTGCTCCAGGAAGTGCTCGCCGAGGGCACTGCGCGACAGCAGACCACCGCCCGCGATATCATCGTTCGCCTGGGCTGAACGCCCCCGCCGGCAGGCCGCCACGAGCGCGGGCTCGCGGCGACCCTTCCCGTTTACGCATGCATTCCGGGCTCATCCTGCTCCTGTGGCTCGCGGCCGTTGCCGCCCTCCAGTTGTTGCCACCGGTGGCGCTCGCCGTGGCCCTCGCCGCGTGTGCGCTCGCCGCGGTCGTGCTGGCGCGCGCGCGCACCTGGCGTCTGGTGCGGCGGGTACGCGTGCTGCTGCTCGTGATCGCGATCCTGTTCGCCTGGTTCACGCCGGGCGAGGCGGCGTTGCTCGACTGGCCGCAGCTCGGCCCCTCGCGCGAGGGACTCGCGCTCGCCATGGTGCATGCCGGCAGGCTGCTCGCCGTGGTGTGTGCGGTCGGCATCATGCTCGAACGCCTGCCGCTGGCCCGTCTGGTCGGTGGCCTCTACGCACTGGCACGCCCGCTCCGTCTCATCGGCGTCGCGCCCGAGCGGCTCGCGCTGCGCTTGCTGCTGGTGCTGCGCTACGTCGAGGCCTCGCCGCGTGGTAGCGGGGCGTTGGGCTGGCAGCACTGGCTGGCCGACGATGTCGAAGCGGAGGCGGGTACCCCGGTGGTGCTGCGTCGCGAACGCCTGGGGGGCGCCGACCTGCTGCTGGCCGGCGCACTCTTTGCAGCGCTGCTGTGGTGGAGCCTGAAGTGAAGCGTATCGTCCTCGGTCTCGAATACGCTGGAGACGCCTTCCGCGGCTGGCAGAGCCAGGCGCACGGGCGCACCGTGCAGGACGTGCTGGAGGCCGCGCTGGCGCACATTGCCGCCGAGCCGGTGCGCCTGCACTGCGCGGGCCGCACCGACGCCGGCGTGCATGCGAGTGTGCAGGTGGTGCATTTTGATACCACCGCCCAGCGCCCGGCCACAGCCTGGGTGCGCGGCGTCAATGCCTTGTTGCCGCGCGCGGTCGTCGTGCGCTGGTCGGCCGAAGTCGGCGACGACTTTCACGCCCGCTACTTGGCCTGGGAGCGCCAGTACCGCTACATCCTGCACAACGCGCCCACCCGCCCGGCCATGCTGGCCGGGCGGGTGGGGTGGTTCCATCCGCCGCTCGATGCTGCACGAATGGCGGCAGCGGCCGAATGCCTGGTCGGCACCCACGACTTCTCGTCCTTCCGCGCCGCGGGCTGCCAGTCGAAGACGCCGGTGCGGGTCATGCGCGAGGCGCGCGTCACCCGTCAAGGCGAGTACCTGCTGTTCGATTTTCGCGCTAATGGCTTCCTCCACCACATGATCCGCAACCTGGTCGGGGCGCTGGTTTATGTCGGCAAGGGGCACTATCCGGTGGAATGGATGCGCGACCTGCTCGAGGCTTGCGACCGCACGCGCGCGGCGCCGACCTTCCCTCCGGATGGGCTCTACCTGTGCGGCGTAGCCTACCCGCCGCGCTGGCCGCTCCCTGGCGATGGGCGTATCATCGCGCTGCCTCAGCTACCCCTCGTCTGAATGTCCCGTACCCGAATCAAGATCTGCGGCCTGACCCGTGCGCAGGACGTGCGCGCGGCCGTCGACAGCGGCGCCGACGCGATCGGCCTCGTGTTCTATCCGCCCAGCCCGCGCGCGGTCTCGATCGAGCAAGCGGCCGAACTGGTCGCGCTGCTGCCACCCTTCGTCACTTCCGTCGGCCTGTTCGTCAATGCCTCGGCCGCCGCCGTCGACGCGGTGCTCGAACGCGTGCCGCTGCAACTTCTGCAGTTTCACGGTGACGAAGCACAAGCCGATTGCGCACGCCATGGACGGCCCTGGATCAAGGCGGCGCGGATGCGGCCGGGGGTCGATCTGCTAGAATTCGGAGCTTCGCATCCGCGCGCCAGCGGAATCCTCGTCGACGCCTTCGTCGACGGCTACGGTGGCGGGGGCAAGACTTTCGACTGGACGTTGATCCCCACAGGGTTCGCGCGCCCGCTCGTGCTGTCGGGCGGGCTTGACGCGGACAACGTGGTCGATGCCGTGCGTCGCGTTCGCCCATGGGCGGTCGATGTGTCGAGCGGGGTCGAGAGTGCCAAGGGAATCAAGGACGCGGAAAAGATCGCCGCGTTCATCGCCGGAGTTCGACATGCAGATGGCTGATACGCCTTACCAGTTTCCCGACGCGAGCGGGCATTTCGGCCCCTACGGTGGGGTCTTCGTTTCCGAGACCTTGATGCCGGCGCTGGCCGAGTTGCGCGCAGCCTACGCCGCCTGCCAGGCCGATCCCGAATTCGTCGCCGAGTTCGAATACGAGCTCAAGCATTATGTCGGCCGTCCGAGCCCGGTCTACCACGCCAAGCGCTGGTCGGGCATCCTCGGTGGCGCGCAGATCTACCTCAAGCGCGAGGACCTCAACCACACCGGCGCGCACAAGGTGAACAACTGCATCGGCCAGGCACTGGTGGCGCGCCGCATGGGCAAGCAGCGCGTGATCGCCGAGACCGGTGCCGGCCAGCACGGTGTCGCCACCGCCACCGTGGCCGCGCGCTATGGCATGGAGTGCGTGGTGTACATGGGCGCGGAGGACATCAAGCGCCAGGCGGCCAACGTCTACCGCATGAAGCTGCTCGGGGCCACCGTGGTGCCGGTCGAGTCGGGCTCGAAGACGCTCAAGGACGCGCTCAACGAAGCGATGCGCGACTGGGTGACCAACGTCGCCGACACCTTCTACATCATCGGCACCGTTGCCGGCCCGCACCCCTACCCGATGATGGTGCGCGACTTCCAGTCGGTGATCGGCAAGGAATGCCTCGAGCAGATGCCCGAGATGACCGGCCGCCAGCCCGACTACGTGCTCGCCTGCGTGGGTGGCGGCTCGAACGCGATGGGCATCTTCCATCCCTACATCGGCGTGCCGGGAGTCAAGCTCGTCGGCGTCGAAGCCGCGGGCGACGGCCTCGACACTGGCCGCCATTCCGCCTCGCTGACCGCCGGCCGTCCGGGCGTGCTGCACGGCAACCGCACCTACCTGCTGCAGGACGAGGACGGCCAGATCATCGAGACGCACTCGGTGTCGGCCGGTCTCGACTATCCCGGTGTGGGCCCCGAGCATGCCTGGCTCAAGGACACCTTGCGTGCCGAATATGTCGGCATCACCGACGCCGAGGCGCTCGAGGCCTTCCACAACCTGTGCCGGCTCGAAGGCATCATCCCCGCGCTGGAGTCCGCGCACGCGCTGGCCTACGCGGCCAAGCTTGCGCCGACCCTGCCCAGGGACAAGATCCTGCTGGTCAACCTCTCCGGCCGTGGTGACAAGGATATGCACACCGTCGCCGAGCGTTCCGGCCTCCAGTTCTGAACCTGTCGCGGGCCGCTGATGCGGCCCGCAGTGTGATCGAGACATGTCGAGAATCCAGACTGTTTTTCAGCGCCTGCAGGCCCAAGGCCGCAAGGCGCTGATCCCCTTCGTCACCGCCGGTTTTCCGGCGCCCGAGCTCACCCTGCCGCTGATGAAGGCGCTGGTGGAGGGGGGCGCGGACATCATCGAGCTCGGCGTGCCGTTCTCCGACCCGATGGCCGATGGCCCCACCATCCAGCGCGCCTCCGAGCGCGCACTCGCGCAGGGCATGAGCCTGCGCAAGGTGCTCGAGCTGGTCCGTACCTTCCGTGCCAGCGGGGCCGATACCCCGGTGGTGCTGATGGGGTACGCCAACCCGATCGAGGCGATGGGGCAGGACCGCTTCGTCGCCGCCGCGCGTGAGGCCGGCGTCGACGGCGTGCTGGTGGTGGACTACCCGCCCGAGGAGTGCGTGAGCTTCGCCGCCACCGCGAAGGCGGGCGGTCTCGACCCGATCTTCCTGCTCGCGCCGACCTCGTCCGAACAGCGTTTTGCCGACGTGGCACGCGCGGGCAGCGGATATATCTACTACGTGTCGCTGAAGGGTGTGACCGGCAGCGCCAAGCTCGACGTCGACGAGGTTGCGCGCCGCATCCCGCAGATCCGCGCCGCGGTGGGCATGCCGGTCGGCGTCGGCTTCGGCATCCGCGACGCCGAGAGTGCGCAGCGCGTGGGGGCAGTCGCTGACGCGGTGGTGATCGGCAGCCGGATCATCGAGGAAATCGAGAACCACCCGGGCGACGAAGTCGTGCGTGTAACCGCGTTCATGCGCGGCATCCGCACTGCGCTCGATGCGCTCGCGCCGGGCAAGGGAGTACAGGCATGAGCTGGTTCGAGAAACTTATCCCGCCGCGCATCAAGCGCGGCGATGCCTCGGCGCGTAACAAGTCGATTCCCGAAGGGCTCTGGAGCAAGTGCGAGGGGTGCGAGTCGGTGCTCTACCGCTCTGACCTCGAGAGCAATCTCAGCGTGTGCCCGAAGTGCGGCCACCACCACCGCCTGCGTGCGCGCCGCCGGCTCGACGTGCTGCTCGATGCCGACGGCCGCGTCGAGATCGGTGCCGAGGTCACGCCGGTGGACGCGCTCAAGTTCAAGGATTCGCGCAAGTACCCCGAGCGCCTGTCCGCCGCCACCGCCGATACCGGCGAAGCCGACGCGATGGTGGTGATGCGCGGCGCGATCAAGAGCGTGCCGGTGGTCGTCGCCTGCTTCGAGTTCGAGTTCCTCGGGGGTTCCATGGGCTCGGTGGTCGGCGAGCGCTTCGTGCGCGGCGCCAAGGCGGCCTTCGAGCAGCGCCTGCCCTTCATCTGCATCACCGCCTCGGGCGGCGCACGCATGCAGGAAGGTCTGCTGTCGCTGATGCAGATGGCCAAGACCACCGCCTCGATCACCCGCCTGGCCGAGCGCCGGCTGCCCTTCGTGACCTTGCTCACCGACCCGACCATGGGCGGTGTGTCGGCGAGCTTCGCCTTCATGGGCGACGTGGTGGTCGCCGAGCCAAACGCCCTGATCGGCTTCGCCGGTCCGCGCGTGATCGAGCAGACGGTGCGCGAGAAGCTGCCCGAAGGCTTCCAGCGCGCCGAGTTCCTGCTCGAGAAGGGGGCGATCGACCTCATCGTCGACCGCCGCGAGATGCGCGACCGGCTTGCCACGCTGCTCGCGATGCTCAACCGTCAGCCCGCGGACGTGGTCTCGGCGTGATGGCGGACGCAGGGGTGAGTGCGGCGCTACCGGAAAGTCTTGATGGCTGGCTCGCGTTGCTCGAACAGCGCCACGGTCAGCGCATCGAGCTCGGCCTGGAACGCGTCGCCGCGGTGCGCGCGCGCCTGAAGGCCGCTTGCGATGCGGTGGTGATCACCGTCGGCGGCACCAACGGCAAGGGCTCGTGCTGCGCGATGCTCGAAGCCATCCTGCTCGCGTCCGGTTACCGCGTCGGCTGTTATACCTCGCCGCATCTGCTGCGTTACAACGAGCGCGTGCGCATCGACGGCCGGGACGTCGACGACGCGGCGCTGGTGGCCGG
>JBEOKH010000159.1:0-8231 GCA_040275625.1 Thauera sp.
CATCGGGCGCCGCTGCACGACGCGCGCCTCGATGTAGGCCTCGAGCGGATCGGGCCGCAGCGTCGGGTCGGCGACGAGGACGACGTCGTAGATCGGCGCCTCCTCGCTGCAGCCGTCGCGGATCGACCAGTCGGCACGCAGGCCGACGCGGGACGCAGCCAGGCGCAGGGTCTCGAGCAGAGCACCGTGTGCGAGCTGGCTCGGCCGGCCGTCGAAGTCATAGATCACGTCGGTACGGGTATCCAGGCCGTGGATCACGACCCGGTCCTCGGCCACCACCTCGAAGCGCCAGGGCTGGGTGTTGTCACCGCTCGGTGCCCAGCGCGCACGCTCGAGCAGCCGCTCCATCGTTCCGGTTTCAATCATGGACGGCCTCCTCGGCCTTCATGCGTTCGAGCTGGCGCCTGCCGAACCACAGCCCGATCCGCTGCAGGGGATTGCGATAGCCGCCGGGACGCCAGCTGCGCTTGAGGCGATTGCGGTAGGCGTCGAACTGGTAAGCCCACGGCGCCTCGAGCACCTTGCCGCGCCCGAGCAGGAGCTTGATCGCTTCGGTCGCGGTGACGCCGGCGCAGATCTGACAGGCCGCGATCGTGGACGGCCCTTCCCGGCGACGCAGGTTGACCCGGCTCGGATCGACAAGGTAGGTGCGCTGCAACATCCCTGGCGAGAGCCCGATCAAGAAGCGGATCGCCTTTTCCTCGTCGTCGCAGCCCGCGAACCCGAAGTAGTCGTCGAAGGACATGCTGTCGCGGGTAAACACCATCACCGCCGCCCCCATGCCGAGCGGCGCCGCGGTGATGGCGGGGATCCCGCGCCGACGACAGGCGGCGAACACCGCGCGGCGCGCCTCGAAGGCAAAGAAATCGAGGGCGTCGACATAGAGGTCCGCGCCCTCGAGAAAGTCGTCGGCGCGCGCCGGATCGACGCCCTCGCCAAGACTGCGCAGGTCGAGGTCGGGATTGATGTCGCGCGCCATGCGGGCGAGCACATCGGCCTTGGGCTGCCCGAGTGTGGACATCAGCGCACCCGTCTGGCGGTTGAAGTTGGCCAGATCGAAGTGGTCGTAGTCGGCAATGGTGAAGCGGCCGATGCCGAATCGCGCCAGGGTGAGCAGATGCACGCCCCCGACGCCGCCCATGCCGGCGATCGCAACGCGGCTGCTGCGCAGGCGCCCCTGTTCGGCCACGGTCAGCCAGCCGATGTTGCGGGTAAAAGCGGTGTCGTAATCGAAGCCGCCCGCCATAGGCGAATCTCCTTCGTTGGGGCTGCACTGAGCGCTATCATAGCGCGACCACCCAGAGGGAAAACGACTACATGCCGCAGAACGCCGCCGGCCGACTCCGGCTGGCATTTTCGCTGGCCGCACGCAATTTGTTCCGCCAGCGCAGGCGTGCCCTTCTTGCGCTGGCGATCATCTGCGGCGGCGTGATCACCTTCCTGCTCGCAGGCGGCTTCATCCACTGGCTGCTCGGCAACATGCGTGAAGCGACCATCCACTCGCAACTCGGTCATGCCCAGATCATCCGCCCGGGCTATTTCCGCGAGGGCCTGGGCGACCCCTACCGCTACCTGCTGCCCGCGGCGACCGCGGCGGTCGAGGCCCTGCCCTTGCCCGGCTTACGCACGGTGACGCCGCGGCTCGCCTTCAACGGACTGGTGTCGAGCGGCGACACGACGGTCAGTTTCATGGGCGAGGGGATCGACCCGGTGCGTGAGGCGGCGATCATGCGCTCGATCCGTATCGTGCGCGGGCGCAATCTGCAGGCCGCCGACGAGCAGGCGGCCATCCTGGGTGCCGGCCTGGCCGCCAACGTGGGCGCAAAGCCGGGCGACCGCATCGTGTTGCTGGCGACCAGCGCCGCAGGCGGACTCGGCGCGGTCGAGCTCGAGGTCGCCGGACTCTTCGCGACCACCGCCAAGGCCTACGACGATGCCGCGCTGCGGGTTCCGATCGAGGTCGCGCGCAAGCTCATGGGCGTGGATGGCGCAACGAGCTGGGTCGTGCTGCTCGAGGACACGCGCGACACCGGGGCCGCGGTCGCGCGCCTGCGTGCAGGACTCGCCCCCGATGGCTTCGAGGTCGTGCCCTGGCATGATCTTGCCGATTTCTACAACAAGACCGTCGAACTGTTCACCCGCCAGGTGGGCGTGCTGCGCCTGCTGATCGCCTTCATCGTGGTGCTGAGCATCTCGAACACGCTCTCCATGGCGGTCATCGAGCGCACCAGCGAGATCGGCACGGTCATGGCCCTCGGTACGCGCCGGCGCGGGGTGCTCGCCATGTTCCTGACCGAGGGCGCCCTCCTCGGTGTGCTCGGTGGCGCGCTCGGCGTCGCCCTCGGCAGCCTGCTGGCGATGGCGATCTCCTTCATCGGCATCCCGATGCCGCCGCCGCCCGGCATGGACATCGGCTTCACCGGGCGCATCTCGATCTCGCCGGCCCTTGCCCTCGACGCCTTCGTGCTCGCCTTCCTCACGACGCTGCTGGCGAGCGTGATGCCGGCGATCCGGGCTGCGCGCATGAACGTCGTGGACGCACTGCGTCATCAGAGGTGAGCCGATGATCGTGAAACTGGCCCTGCGCAACCTGCTGCGCCAAAAGGTCCGCAGCGCGATGACGCTCGCCGCGATCGTATTCGGCGTGGCCGGCCTGATCGTGTCGGGCGGCTTCATCCAGGACATCTTCGTGCAGCTCGGCGAGGCGATCATCCACTCGCAGACCGGCCACGTGCAGGTCTTTCGCAAGGACTTCATCGAGCGCGGCAGCCGCCAGCCCGAGCGCTTCCTGATCGAGCGCCCGCGCGAGACCGCAGCGCTGGTCGAGGCCCTTCCCGAGGTCGACGAGGTGGCGCTGCGCCTGAGCTTCGCAGGGCTCCTCAACAACGGCAAACGTGACCTCGGCGTCGTCGGCGAAGGCATCGAGCCGGGCAAGGAAGCGCGGCTCGGCAGCTTCCTGCAAATTCTGTCGGGCCGCCCGCTGCGCGAGGACGACGTGTTCGCGATGGTCATCGGTCAGGGCGTCGCGCACTCGCTGAGCCTCAAGGTGGGTGACCGGGTGAACCTCGTGCTCAGCACCGCCGACGGTGCAATGAACATGCTCGATTTCGAACTCGTCGGCATCTTCCAGAGCTTCTCCAAGGAATTCGATGCACGTGCGGTGCGGATCCCGCTGGGCGCGGCGCAGGAGCTGCTCTTCACCGACGGCGCCAACCTGCTGGTGGCAACGCTGCATCGCACCGAGGACACCGACATCGCCCACGCCAGGATCGCCGAAAAGATCGCCGGGGGCGAGCTCGAGACCCGTCACTGGCGGATGCTGTCGGATTTCTACGAAAAGACGCTCGCCCTCTACGAGCGCCAGTTCGGCGTGCTGCAGGCGATCATCCTGCTAATGGTGTTGCTGTCGGTGGCCAACAGCGTCAACATGACCGCATTCGAGCGCCTCCCGGAGTTCGGCACCATGCTCTCGCTCGGCAACCGCAACGCGAGCATCTTCCGCCTGATCCTGGTCGAGAACATGCTGCTCGGGCTGATCGGTGCGGTGCTTGGCACCCTCGTCGGCCTCGCCATCGCGCTCGCGGTGTCGGCAATCGGCATTCCGATGCCCCCTCCCCCGAACTCGAACGTCGGCTACACGGCCATGATCCGCATCGTGCCGTCGACGATCCTCTCTGCATTCCTGATCGGCCTTTTCGCCACCGCGCTCGCCGCATTGTTGCCGGCGCGGCGAATCTCGAACATTCCGGTCGTCAGTCTGCTCCGCAACGGAAATTGACCATGAGCTTCCTCGATCGCTTCAACCTCGGTCACGGCTACCGAAAATACTTCTGCATCCACGCCGCAAGCACCGAAGCCCTGCGTGACGAGGTGTTCCGCATCCGGCACGAGGTTTACTGCGAGGACCTTGGCTTCGAGGCGGTGCGCGCGGACGGTCGCGAGCGCGACGACTACGACGACCAGAGCGTGCATTGCCTGCTGCGCAGCCGCAACGATCCGCCAGCACCGGTGGGCTGCGCCCGCCTGGTGCTCACCCGCGAGGGCGATCGCGACCAGCCGCTGCCGTTCGAGCGCACCTGCGCCGCCTCGATCGACCGCTCGATCATCGACCCCGCACGCCTGCCGCGCGAGCGCATCGCCGAGGTCTCCCGCCTCGCCGTGCGCGCAGCGTATCGCCGGCGCAAGACCGACGTCGACCATCGCCTGATCCACGACGAAGACTTCCGTTCGGATGCGCAGCCGCGCTTTCCCTACATTCCGATCTCGCTCTACCTGGGCGCGGTGGCGCTCGCCGAACGCCACGGCATCGACACCCTGTTCGTGCTCACCGAACCGCGGCTCGCCGCCCATTTCGCGCGCCTCGGGGTCGAAATTCGTCAGATCGGCGCACCGGTGGAACATCGCGGCACGCGCATCCCGTCGATGATGGACGTGCGCGCGATCATCGCGGACATGCGCATCCTGCTCAGGCC
This sequence comes from Thauera sp., assembly GCA_040275625.1. Taxonomy (GTDB): domain Bacteria; phylum Pseudomonadota; class Gammaproteobacteria; order Burkholderiales; family Rhodocyclaceae; genus Thauera. The sequence goes on from JBEOKH010000159.1 coordinate 4,473, forward strand.
GATCTGGCGTGCAGTCCGCGAGGACATCGAGCGCGGCGCAGAAGGCTGACGCACGCCCGCTGCGCGCCACCGCAAGCGCCAACGTCCAGCGCAAAAAAACCGGAGGGCGACACCCTCCGGTCATTCAGTCAAGCCACCGCCCGCCACAGTTGTTCCAGGCGCCCGGACGCGGATGATCAGGCCACGCTGCGCCGCCGCATCTGCATGCCGAGACCCAGCAGGCCGAGGCCCAGCAGGGCGAGCGACGCAGGCTCGGGCACATTGTTGAAGTTGGCCCGCGACGAGGCCAGGAAGAGCTGCTCGAAGCCGTTGTCGATCTGCAGATTGGTGCAGGTCACCTGGGCAATCCGCGGATCGCAACCCAGCCACAGCTCGAGGTGCATGCTGTAGTTGGCCAGATTCACGTTGGGCAGGCCGGCAATGTCGGTCAGGTACTCGTTGAGCAGCGGCACTTCGCCGACATAGGCGACCTGGTTGGCGCCCAGGTTGTGATTGAACTTCTCGATCCCTGCTGCGTTGGAGCAAGCCACGATCGGGTTGCCGGCCTGGTTCGTGTCGAGACAGACTTCACCGCCCGACAGCACATAGTCGGTCGGCAGGCCGGCAGTTGGCGTCAAGCCGGGCTGGGTTAAATTGTTCGGCGTGGGATTGTAAAGCGTCGCATCCCCGTTGCGCTGCGCCGGCACCAGCGTGCCGTAATCGCGCATTTCGTTGCTGAGATACAGATAGCGACCGTATAGCGCGCCCGCGCCGTCGGTCAGCCAGACCTTGGCCCAGATCGCGAGGTTCTGGTCCCTGTTGGTGTCGTTGTTATTGAACAGGAAGAGCGGATTGCCACCATCGAGGAAGCTGACCAGGGAGGCGACGTTGGCATCCCAGGTCGTCGCATATCTGGTCGTGATGTTGGCCGTTGCAGCGTTGGTCGGCGCATCGAGGTTGATGGTCCCGTTGGTCGACGCAAAGCTGCCCTGCGACCCGCTCGGCGTCAGGTAGGAGTGCTCGAAGCCGTCGGCATTGGTCTGCACGTCCTGACCCGAGGCCCCGGTGTAGATCACCACCAGATCCTTGATCGCGCCCGGGGTCGAGGCGATGTAGTAGGGGTTGCCGGGGCCGGTGCCGCCGCCGTTCGCATCATCGTATTCGAACGCCGCGATCGGCATCGAGTAAACGTTGGTGTTGCCGTAGGTGACATGCCCCACGTTGGTCAGATCGAGCAGCGCTGCGTGGGCAAAGCCCGCTCCGCCGAAAAGAACTGCACCGGCACACGCGACAACGGATTTCCTGAGTTTCATGATTCAACCCTCCCGGCGGATTCAAAAGTCTTGAAACGCCTGCATGGCGCGTTTCACGCGACTTGGGAGAGAATTCGCATGAATCGTGCCATGCAATGCAAGAAACTGTTTTATTTAACAAATTACCTATGCATACGATCAAAAACGGGCTTGGTGTAAAAAATCCCGACACATCGCCTGGCGGACGCCCGCGCCCCCTCTCACCGCCGCACCAAAAAAAGCAAACGGGGGCATCGCTGCCCCCGTTGCGAAAAGATGTGCCCCCGATCGCGTACGCGACGCCGGGGGCGGGCCGACTCAGCTCTTCAACGCGGCCTTGATCTGCTCCAGCGTGCCCGGATCGTCGATCGTGGTCAGATCCCCCGCGTCACGCCCTTCGGCCAGGGCCTGAATCGAGCGCCGCAGCATCTTGCCCGAGCGCGTCTTGGGCAGGCCGCCAATGAAGTGCACCCGGGCCGGACGCGCAATGGCGCCCAGGCTCTCGTCCACCTTCTTCATGACCTCCTTCTCGAGCGCGGCACGCTTCTCGGCGGTGTCGACGGTGCTGGCATCCTTGACCACCGCGAACGCCATCGGCATCTGGCCCTTGAGCTCGTCGGCCACGCCCACCACCGCCACCTCGGCGATCGCCGGGTGGGTCTGCACCGCCTCCTCGATCTCGCGGGTGCCGAGGCGGTGGCCGGCGACGTTGATGACGTCGTCCATGCGGCCGAGGATGGTGTAGTAACCCTTGTCGTCCTTTATGCCCCAGTCGGACGAGGAATACACCACCGGCTCGGTGAACAGGGTGAAGTAGGTGCTGACGAAGCGCTCGTCCTGACCCCACACGGTCGACAGGCAGCCCGGCGGCAGCGGCGGCAGGATGCCGACGATGCCCTTCTCGTTGGCGCCGCACTCGGTGCCGTCCTCGCGGAAGATGCGCAGGTCGTAACCATAGACCGGGAAGGCGGGCGAGCCGAGCTTGATCGGGCTGTCCTCGACGCCGCGGCAGATGGCGAGCATCGGCCAGCCGGTCTCGGTCTGCCAGTAGTTGTCGATGACCGGGATGCCGAGCTCGTCCATGATCCACTTGTGGCTGGTCTCGTCGAGCGGCTCGCCGGCCAGGAACAGGTGCTTGAGCGAGGACAGGTCGTACTTCTTGAGGAAGGCCGGGTCCTGCTTCTTGAGCACGCGCACCGCGGTGGGCGCGGAGAACATCACCGTGACCTTGTACTTCTCGACGATCTGCCACCAGATGCCGGCGTCCGGGCGCAGCGGCGTGCCCTCGTACATGATCGTGGCCATGCCGGCGACGAGCGGGCCGTAGATGATGTAGCTATGGCCGACAACCCAGCCGATGTCCGAGGTCGAGAACATGGTCTCGCCCGCGCCGCCGGTGAAGATGTGCTTCATCGACGCGGCGAGCGCCACGGTGTAGCCGCCGGTGTCGCGCTGCACGCCCTTGGGCTTGCCGGTGGTGCCGGAGGTGTACAGGATGTAGCTCGGCTCGGAGGACTCCAGCCACACCACGGGCACCTTGGCGTCCATGTGCCTGGCGCGCAGTTCGGCGTAGTCGGCGTCACGGCCTTCGACCCTGGAGAAGCCCTTGTCGAGGCCGCGGTCGATGATCAGCACCTTGGCAGGCGGGAACTCGGAGAGCTTGCAGGCCTCGTCGACCAGGTGCTTGTAGGGCACCGGCTTGCCGTTGCGCATGCCGGCGTCCGAGCTGACCATCAGCACCGGCTTGGCGTCGTCGATGCGGGTGGCGAGCGAGCCGGCCGCGAAGCCGCCGAACACCACCGAGTGGATCGCGCCGATGCGCGCGCAGGCGAGCATGGCGAACGCGGCCTCGGCGATCATCGGCATGTAGATCAGTACGCGGTCACCGCGCTTGACGCCGAGCTCCTGGTAGATCGCCGCCATGCGCTCGACTTCGCGCTGGAGTTCGGCGAAGGAATACACCTTCTCCTCGTTGGTCTCGGTGGAGATGTACACCAGCGCGCGGTCGTTCGGGCGCGCGGCGGCGTGGCGATCGACGGCGTTGTAGCACAGGTTGGTCTCGCCGCCCTTGAACCACTGGACGAAGGGTGGCCTGGAATAGTCGCAGATCTGCGCTGCGGGCTTGTTCCAGTGCACGAGTTGCGCCTGCTCGGCCCAGAACCCGTCGCGGTCTTCGATGGAACGGCGGTGGAACTGCTGATAATCGGTCATTGCTTCCTCTCCCTTCAATGATCGTGGTGCTGCACTCGAAGTGACGTCTGCACCGCGGCGCCGGGACAGCGCAGCGGAACCTGCCGACACACTCTCTTGATGGACGGTATGGCGCGGATCGCCCCCGTCCTGTTATCCGGTCCCGCCCTTGTCGTGGAACTCGCGGAGTCTGGCGAGCGGTAGTCCGGCTTGAAGCCTTGATTCTAGCAACTCGAAGAGCGGCAACAGCGCCCCCACGAGTTGCGGCAATTGCTCGCTGACGTCGTCGCGCGCACCG
>JBEOKH010000160.1:0-4527 GCA_040275625.1 Thauera sp.
CTCAAGGGCAACAAACTGGTCAAGGGTACGCTCGAGATCGGCGGTCGCAAGGTCGATCTCAAGAACCTGACGATTCCGATCCTCAACGTCTTCGCCGAGAAAGACCATATCGTGCCGCCTCCGTGCACGGTCGCCCTCGGCAAGCACGTGGGCAGCAAGGATTACACCGAAGTCCCGATCGCCACCGGCCACATCGGCATCTATACCGGTGGCCTGGCACAGAAGGTGCTGGCGCCGACGGTTGGCAAGTGGTTGCGCGACCACAGCGCCTGAGTCGCGTAGCCGTTCGCGTCGGCAACGGCGTGGCGTAGTCCGACTGGCCGCCAGGCGAGTCGGAGCAGTCTGCAGAAGGAGGAGCGCGGCTTGCCGCGCTCCTCCCACCACTTCCCCCAGCTTCCCTCGCCTGTCCGCACAGCGCTACCGTCCGCTGTCTGCGTCCCTATGCACGGCCTTGTCCGGGTTTCGCCAATCAGCGCCCGAAGTTCGCGTCTGCGGCGCCGGTCATCGGCACGAAGCGGACCGGCAGAACGGCCTCGCGCTGCAATTCGGCGCCGCGTTTCTTCAGCAGGTAGAGCATCTGATCGTTGCGCTCGCCGACCGGGATGATCATCCGCCCACCGTCGCGCAGCTGGTCGATCAGCGGCTGCGGCACATGATCGGGCGCGCAGGTGACGATGATCGCGTCGAAAGGCGCCGCTTCCGGCCAGCCCTTGTAGCCGTCCCCGTGGCGCAGCCTGACGTCGTCGTAACCGAGGCGGGCAAGGTCACCCTGCGCGCGGCGGGCCAGCGGTTCGACGATCTCGATGCTGTAGACCTCGTTCACCAGTGCCGACAGGATGGCCGCCTGATAACCCGAGCCGGTGCCGATTTCCAGGACCCGGTCGGTGTTTTTCGGCTGCAGCTTTTCGGTCATGAAGGCAACCACGTAGGGTTGCGAGATCGTCTGCGCGTAGCCGATCGGCAACGGTCGGTCGTCGTAGGCGTAGGGCTGCACTTCGGCAGGGACGAACTCGTGGCGCGGTACCGTGGCCATCGCCCTGAGCACGGCCGGATCGCTTATCCCCCGCCAGGGCGAGGCCAGTTGCTGCTCGACCATGCGCGTGCGCGCCGCGGCGTAATCAAGCTCAGTGGCTGCCACCGCGCCTCCCAACGGCGCCCACAGCCCGACCAGCAAGGACAGGAAACGGCACACACGCTGCTGCCGCGAGCGATGCGCCGGCCCGCATCCTGCCGGGCGAGACTGAAGGGGGTTTGCAGCGGGGCGAGGGTATGCTGGCATCGAGGCCTCCCGGTGCTGAGGGTGGCAGGACGGGGCGCTCAGCACCAGCGTTGCCGAGAAGCGCACCGCGCCCAATTAGGGTAGTCACCGACAGCTCCAGAGCTTCACTGGCCATACGCTGGCCACAGGTGGCATGAGAGAACGCCCAGCGGTGATCGCCTGAGCTAGGCAAGTCGCGTTCGCCGCAACGCCTGAAGTATAGGTTCTTCGTCCTTGGGGTGCCATCGGTCGATGACCGGGACAGCACTGCGCGGGGCCGCCGTAGCGCTCATGTTCGCGAGCGGGGCGCGCTTCCCTGACGGGGGTGCTGATCCGTTGACAGGGTGATGTCGGCCGGGTTGCTCATCGCGTCGCCCTCGGTGGCGACGACGGCGGGTAGTCCGTAGCGGTGGCGAGCGCGGGCGCACTGCAGGTCGCCTGCCCGAACTTCGCGGCACGGCGAGGGGCGTTGAGCATAGACGGTGCAGACCACAGCGCTGCCGATATCTCCGGCCAGCGCGTGACAGCGCGGCGAGGGATCGTTGCTGCCAGCCATGCACGCGTACCACGGTCCAATCTGCTCGACGAGAGCCGTGGGCAGGCCGAAAGAGTCGGCCTCGGCCCAATAGAACGAGACGCGAAAAGCGGCGCAGCAGGCGCCGCAGCGGCGGCAGTCGTAGTCACCGGCGTCGCTCGTGGCCGCCGCGTGTGGATCATGATCGAGTTCCTGAAACACTGGCTTGCCGGTGGACCCGTCGCTGGAGGCGTGCATCAGGGGCACGGTATTTGCGGTATTCACGGCACGGGCTCGAGTCGCGCAATGACGCCTTTCGGACTGTCGGTGAGCAGATAGACGAAGCCGTCCGGTCCGTTGCGCACGTCGCGAATGCGTCCGATCGCGCCTTCCAGCAGACGCTCTTCGTGGACCACGCGCGCACCGTCGAGCTCCAACCTTACCAGCATCTGGTCGCGCAGGGCGCCGACGAAGAGGTTGCCGCGCCAGGCCGGAAAGCGATCGCCAGTGTAGAAAGCCATTCCTGACGGCGCGATCGACGGCGTCCATTGGTACAGCGGCTGCGCCATGCCGGGCTTTGCCGTTCCCTCGCCGATCGCCGTTCCGGTGCCGTAGTTGCGGCCGAAGGTGATTACCGGCCAGCCGTAATTGATTCCCGCGCGGATGATGTTGATCTCGTCACCGCCCTGCGGTCCATGTTCGTGGGTCCACAGCTCGCCGCTTTGCGGATGTAGCGCAGCACCCTGCAGGTTGCGATTGCCGAGGGTGAACTTCTCTGGACGAGCGCCGGGATGATCACGGAAGGGATTGTCGGCCGGGACGCGGCCGTCGTCGTGCAGGCGGATCACCGACCCGGCATGATCGTCCAGGCGCTGCGCCCGCTGCTGCTCGCCGCGATCGCCGAGGGTGATGTACAGGTAGCCCTGGCGATCAAAGACCAGCCGCGAGCCGAAGTGTTGTCCGCGCGTCGACTTTGGCAGCATCCGGAACAGGACCTGCACGTCGACCAGCGTCCTGCCCTTGAGCCTGCCCCGGAGAACCTCGGTTCCGTAGCCGCCGGGTCCGCTGGCCACGTAGGATAGGTAGATCCAGCCGTTGTCGCGATAGTCGGGATGCAGCGCGACGTCGAGCAGCCCGCCCTGGCCGACGGCGGCGATCGGCGGCAAGCCGTGCAGCGGATCCGGATCGACCCGGCCGTCAGCGCCCACCAGTCGCAACCGCCCGGGACGTTCGCTGACCAGCATCCGCCCGTCGGGCAGAAACGCCAGGCCCCAGGGGTGTTCGAGACCTTCGCTGACGATCGTTACGCGAAAGCGCTGCTGCTCGCTGGCGAACAGCAGCGCCACCGCGCTTGTCGAGTACAGCGCGCAACAAAGGGCGAGCACGGACGATAGTGCAGGCGGATTGTGCGAGCGGAGGAAAAGGCTGTTCAGCATCGCGATTCCTTGAAAAAGACACGCGGCGAAAAATCGACGCGAGCAAGCTTGGCAGTATCGGGCCACCGTGGCGCACATTCAACGCGGATGGAAAGCGCGGTAGACTTGGCGGCCCGATCCATCCACTACAGGTGCCCCCATGCATACCCATCCGTCCGACCTATTGTCCCTGGCAGCGCCTGCTGGCGGTCTGATTCTGACTCCCTGCCCGGGGAGCAAGGAGCTGGATACCGAGAACGCGCTCAAGCAACTCAAGGCCGCCGGCGCCAGCGCCGTGATCACCTTGATGCCGGAGGCCGAAATGGCGAGCAACGCGGTGACCGATCTGCCGACGCTCTGCGCGCAAAACGGGCTGCAATGGTTTCACCTGCCAATCGAGGACGATCACGCGCCGGCAGAGGATTTTGCGGCCTCCTGGCAGGCGCAGCGGGTGGCGGTGCATCGTCTGCTCGACGCTGGCAAGCGGATCGCCGTGCATTGCAAGGGCGGTTCGGGCCGGACGGGCCTGATGGCGGCGCAGATCCTCGTCGAACGCGGTTACACCAAAGAGGACGCTCTGGCAGCAGTCAAGGCGTTGCGTCCCAAGGCACTCAGCCTGGCTGCGCATCAGGATTACCTGGCACGACTTCCTGTCGCTGCTTAAGCCAGGGCGTCAGGGCCAGGGCAGCGGCAGCAGGTGGGGCCGGGGGGTGGGCACCCCCCGCTCCGGTGGGCCGCCGCACCGCTTCTACGGGGCGCCGATCATGCGCTTGTAGAGCGCTGAAACCTCGCCGACGATGCCGCGACGGAAGGCCAGTACGCAGACCACGAAGATCACCCCCATGATGACCGTGACCAGCGAGCCGACCTTGTCGGCCAACTCGTTCTGCAGAGTCACGATCACGCTTGATCCCACCACCGGCCCGAGTACCGTGCCCATGCCGCCCAGTATGGTCATCAGCACCACCTCGCCCGAGCCATGCCAGTGGGCGTCGGTGAGCGTGGCAAACTTGAATACCAGCATCTTGGTGGCGCCGGCCAGTCCGGACAGCCCGGCGGAAAGCACGAAGGCGAGCAGCTTGTACTTCGCCACGTCGTAGCCGAGCGATATCGCGCGCGGCTCATTCTCGCGGATGGCGGTCAGGACATGCCCGAAGGGCGAATGGATGGTGCGGTAGATCAGCCAGAAGGCGAAGACGAAGATCGCCAGTACGAAGTAATAGAGGTTGAGGTCGTCGGACAGGCTGATCAGCCCGAGGATCGTTCCCCTGGGGATTCCCTGGAGACCGTCCTCGCCGCCGGTAAACGGCGCCTGCAGGAAGATGAAATAGACCATTTGC
>JBEOKH010000161.1:0-2847 GCA_040275625.1 Thauera sp.
TTTTCCATGCACACATTATATAGAAAACAGTTTATTTAAGGGCCGGGGTAATAACCACCAATGCAACACGGCACAACGCCGTCCTTTCAAGGCAAAATCCTGGCTTCCCGCCGCCCGCACAGACACACCCCTGCCAAGGCTCCGTTTCCACGACACTCCAGGTAAGACGATGAACCCGCTGCTCCAGGTACGCCAGCATGGCCAGCAGATCTGGCTCGACAACCTCTCCCGCACCCTGCTCAACGACGGCCACCTCGCGCGCTTCCTTGCCGACGACGGCGTCGCCGGCGTCACCACCAACCCGGCGATCTTCCACAAGGCGATCGCCGACGGACGCTACTACGAGGACGACCTCGCGGCCCTCAAGCAGCAGCCGCTGAGCGCCGAGGCGCGCTACGAAGCGCTGGTGATCCCCGACGTGCAGCGCGCCTGCGATCTGCTCGCGCCGCTGCACCGCGACAGCGGCGCCAATGCGGGTTATGTGAGCCTGGAAGTGTCGCCCGCGCTCGCCCACGACGCCGACGGCACGGTGGCCGCCGGACTGCGCCTGAAGGCCGCGGTCGACCGGTCCAACCTGCTGATCAAGGTCCCCGCGACCGCTGCCGGCCTGGTCGCGATCGAGGGTCTGATCGCCGCCGGGGTCAGCGTCAACGTCACGCTGATGTTCTCGCTCGCGCACTGCGACGCGGTCGGAGAGGCCTACCAGCGCGGTCTGTCGCGACTGCACGCGGCCGGCGGCAACGTGGCGCAGGTGATGTCGGTGGCGAGCCTCTTCCTGTCGCGGGTCGACACGCTGGTGGACAAATTGCTGGAAGAAGGCGGCGGCGACCTGCTCGCGCTGCGCGGGCGGTCTGCGGTGGCGATGGCGCGGCTGGCTTATCAGGCTTACCAGGAACGCTTTCACGGCGCCGCCTTCGAGCCCCTGGCGGGCGCCGGCGCGCGACCGCAATACATGCTGTGGGCGAGCACCGGGACCAAGAACCCGGCTTACAGCGACCTGCTCTACGTCGAGCCGCTGATCGGCGTCGAGACCATCAACACCCTGCCCGACGCCACCCTGGCCGCGCTGCGCGACCACGGCCGCGTCGCCGCCATGCTGGAGGAGGACATCGAACAGGCGGCGGCGCATTTCAGCGCGCTCGCGGCCGCAGGCATCGACATGGTGGCCGTCGGCGAGCGCCTGCAGCAGGAAGGCCTCGCCCAGTTCGAACAGGCATTTGCGGGTTTGCTCGCACTCGCCGCCTGAGAGCCGTTGGCACGCCTGCAGGTCGGAGCACGACCAAGCCGGAAAATGCGCGGCTTGCGCCGCGCCGGCACAGCCGCTCGGCCGCGGTGCAAACACGGTGTAAAAGACGTTCGCGGCTGCCGCCGCTCCTGCAGCGCCATCGACCGCCCTGACCGTCCGAGGCACGCTGATGATTCGGCACCGCAGCCGCTCGGCTGCACCGACCTGTGCAGGAACGGCGGCAGCCGCGAACCTTTTTGCACAGCGGCCAATCTGCTGCGCCGGCCTTTGTAGGAGCGGCGGCAGCCGCGAACTTTCCGGGTGCACCAGCAAAAGCACTGCAGCAGCGCCGTCGTTTACGCGCTTGCCCCATCATGCCGGAGTGCGCGCGCGAAATCCGCCTACACCGGCTCGAACAGCGCGGCGCGCGAGACGCTGCGGCGGTCGCCGACCGCTTCGAGCAGCTCCTTCATGTCGAGGATCAGCACGATCTGGCCGTTGGCGAGCGTGGTCACCCCCGCCACACCCTTGGGCCGGAACACCTCGAGCGACTTGATCACCGCATCCTCGCGCCCCGCGAAGCTGTCGATCGCGAGGATGAATACCGACGCCGCCGACTGCATCACCACGCCGTACTGCGGCATCGCCTCGCGCGGCCAGCCGAGCAGCGCCGACAGCGGCACGATCGGCAGCACCTCGCCGCGCACGACCATGGTCGCCCTGCCGCCGACGTCCTGGATGCTGCCGGCATCGATCGGGAGGATCTCGCGCACCATCGACAGCGGCACCGCGAACGGCTGCTCGCCGAGGCGCACCAGCAGCACCGGCAGGATCGCCAGCGTCAGCGGCAGGTTGATGAGCAGCGTGGTGCCCTTGCCGAGCTGGGAGTGGATCTCGATGGTGCCGTTGAGCTTCTGGATGTTGTTGCGCACCACGTCCATGCCGACGCCGCGGCCGGACACGTCCGACACCTTCTCGGCGGTCGAGAAGCCGGGCAGGAAGATCAGGTTGTAGCTCTGGCGCTCGTCGAGCGTGCTCGCTTCCTCGTCGCTGATCAGGCCCTGCGCAAGCGCCTTGGCGCGCAGCTTCTCGGCATCCATGCCGCGACCATCGTCGGCCACGGTGATCACGATGTGGTCGCCTTCCTGGCGTGCCTCCAGGCGCAGCACCGACTTCGCCGGCTTGCCGGCGGCGGCGCGCTTGGCGGCATCCTCGACACCATGATCGACGGCGTTGCGGATCAGGTGAATGATCGGATCGGAGAGATCCTCGACCATCGTCTTGTCGATCTCGGTGTCCTCGCCGACGAGGACCAGCTCGACCTCCTTGCCGAGGTTGCGCGCGAGGTCGCGGGCGATGCGCGGATATTTGTGGAACAGGCGGCCGATCGCCTGCATGCGGGTCTTCATGACCGCGTTCTGCAGGTCGGAAACCAGCAGGTCGAGCTGGCTCACCGCGAGGTCGAGCGCCTGCAGGGTCTCGCTGTCGGTACGCCCGGCGAGGATGTCGCTGCGCAACGCGTTGAGCCGGTTCTTGGTGAGCCCGATCTCGCCCGAGAGGTTGAGCACCTGGTCGAGGCGCGAGGTGTCGACCCGGATCGAGTTGTCACGCTGGCGCTCGCC
>JBEOKH010000162.1:0-1542 GCA_040275625.1 Thauera sp.
GCCCAGATCAGGCCCCAGTCGGCGGCCTTCTCGGCGGGCAGCTTGTCGGCCAGCATCGCCAGGCCCATCGCGCGCGCCATGCCGACGCGCTGCGGCAGGAACCAGGTGCCGCCGGTGTCGGGCACCAGACCGATCTTGCTGAAGGCTTGCAGGAAGGAGGCCGACCTGGTCGCCACCACCAGGTCGCAGGCCAGCGCCACGCTGGCGCCGGCGCCGGCGGCGATGCCGTTGACCGCGGCGATGGTGGGCACGCGCAGGTTTTGCAGGCGCAGCACCAGCGGCTTGTAGTTCTTCTCGACCACGTTGCCTATGTCGGGCAGATGGCCGTCGGGCAGAGCGGCCATATCCGGGTCGGCGAGGTCCTGCCCAGCGCAGAAGGCGCGCCCGGCACCGCTCAGCACGAGCACGCGCGCGGCCTTGTCGGCCTGGACGTGGTCGAGGGCGTCACGCAACTCAGTGTGCATCTCGCCGGTGAAGCTGTTGAGCTTGTCCGGGCGGTTCAGCGTCAGGCGGGCGATGCCGTCGGTGATCTCGAAATGGATGTTCTCGTACTTCATTCAACTCTCCCGAACTCGTGCAGAAATCGTGGCGAGCCCGTTCAGGCCGGCGCTAGAAGCGCAGCCGCACTCGGATACGGCGAGTAGCGCAGGGCCGGGCCGGGCGGGCGCAGTGGATCCATGCACGGGTTCAAACGTGATAGCGGCGCTGGACGACCCGGAAGCGGTTGGCGACGAAGGCGGAATCCGAATACGAGGCATTGGCCGACGGGTTGCCGCCGGTGCCGTGGTAGTCGGAGAAGGCCGCCGACTGGTTTACAAACACGCCGCCGGTGAGGTTGATCGAGAGGGCGACCTTTCCACGCCAGGTGGCCTCGGTCATGGCGTCGATGACGTCCTGCTTCGTGGAGTAGAGGCCGACGGTGAGCGCGCCGTGGGTCCTGACTACGCGCTCGGAGAGGGCGATCCCCGCGGCGGTGTCGGCCACCTTGACGATGAAGCTGATCGGGCCGAAGCGCTCTTCCATGTAGGCCTTCTCGTCGGCGGCGTCGCAGGCGAGCAGCATCGGGGTGCGCACCTTGGCGCCCGGGAACTCGGGATTGTCGAGCTTCTGCGAGGCCAGCACGACCTTGCCCAGCGCCCCGCTGTTGGCGATCTCGATGCGCTCGGCGGTGTCGGCGGACTGGATCGCGCCGAGCACGGCGAAGGCGACCTCGGGCTTGGACAGGAAGCGCTCGACGGCGCGGGCGAGGTCGGCGCAGACCTCGTCGTAGCTCTTGTGGCCGTCCTCGGTGTCGATGCCGCCGGCGGGCACGAAGATCGCCTGCGAGGTGGTGCACATCTGGCCGGAATACAGCGACAGCGTGAAGGCGAGGTTGCCCAGCATCGCCTTGTAGGCGTCGGTGGAGTCGATGACGATGTTGTTCACCCCGGCGAGCTCGGCATAGACCTGGGCCTGGCGGCAGTTGTCGATCAGCCACTGGCCGAACACGTTGCTGCCGGTGAAGTCGACCGACTGCACCGCCGGGTGGGTGGCGAGCGCCTG
>JBEOKH010000163.1:0-6087 GCA_040275625.1 Thauera sp.
AGTTCTTCCTGGATCAGGGGATGGTCCAGCCCCATCAGTTGCACGTCGTCGCGACCCGTGGCCGTGTCGCGGTTCCGCGTGAATCGTGCTTGGAGGGTACCATCCGCGGTTACGAGGTCGTAAGTTTCCTCATCAACATGTACAAGGCGCTGCTGGCGATCTGCGACCGCCGCCGACAGGAAACGTACCAGTCGTTCCAAGCCCGACGACACGTCTGAAAAAGGTTTGTAGTCGTCAAGGCTGAAGCCCTCCAGGTCTTGGAACAGGTCAAACACGACCTGCCGCGCTTCGCGCGAATTCGACAGGGCCGCGTCAAGCTCCACCTGCGTGCGTTTCAGCTCCGGGTCAGACAGCGCCTCCTGATACAGCCGGTCGTAGTTCAATCGTTCCGACAACTGGCCAAGAATCTGCGCACGCAGGTCTTCCGCCACATTGCCCAACTCATCCACCTTGCCGACGGTGCGCGCAATCTCGGTCAGCTTCTCGTCGAGCAGCAGGAAGATGCGGCCTTCGATGGTGTCCGACAGCACGAGGTTGTAGACCTGCGCGGTGTGGCTCTGGCCGTAGCGGTGAATGCGCCCGATGCGCTGCTCCATGTCCATCGGGTTCCACGGCAGGTCGAAATTGAACAGGATACGGGCGAACTGCAGGTTGATGCCTTCGCGCCCGGCCGCCGTGCAGACCAACACGCGCGGGCCGTCCTTCAGGCGGAAGCGACGCTCCGCCGCCACCTTGGCTCCGTGGTCGCCTCCGCGCAGCACCACCACGCCTTGACCAGGAAAGGTCTGTTCGATCTCGCGGGCGATCATGTCCACCGTCCCGAGGTAGGTGGCGAAGATCACGATCTTCTCGTTCGAGTTCTGCCGCCACAGCGTGCCCAGGCCATCGAGCAGCTTCTGCATCTTGGTTTCGCGCTCCACCGGGAACACGCGCAGCAGGTCGCCGATGCGCAGACGCTCCTCGGGCAGATGCAGGTTCACCACCGCCGACGCGGCCTCCTCGGCGTGGGAGGATGAATATTCGCTGGCGTAAGGGTCAGAGGCCATTTCCAGCGCCTCCTCGTCCAGCTTCTTGACCAGCCGGTATTTCAGATCGGCCAGCACGCGATCCACCTCGCTGCGCCCGACGCTGTCGCGCGACAGGTTGAACTCCTGATGGATCAGCTCGCGCGCCTCCTCGGTCAGGCGCTCGCGGCCCTCGATGTCCAATTCCTTGTCGCGCAGAAACGCCTCGTGCAGCGTCAACATCAGCAGGCGGCGCTTGAGCGTGCGGCGCACGGCGGCGAAGCTCGATGCCGCGATCTTCTGGAAGATCGCCATCAGGAAGCCCAGCGCGCGCCCCTGGCTGCCTTGGCGGCGCGCGAGGTCGAAGCCGTCCTCCAGGTACTCGCGCAGCCTCTCGTAGAACAGCCGTTCGGCTTGCACCATCACGAAGGATTCGGTGTGAACCCAGCGCCGCGCGAACAGCGGTGAACCGTCGGGCTGGCAGGCGTCGGCCTTGGTGCGGCGGAACATCACCGTGTTGAGCCGGTGGCGGTTCTCCAGCATCTCTTCGGGGCTGCGAAACAGCGTCGGGTTCAGCAGTTGCGCCAGCATCCAGAACTGGAAGTGGTTGCCCTGGTGCGGTGTGGCCGACAGCAGCAGGAGGTCGCGCGAATGATCTTTCAGCGCCTCGGCCAGCTTGTAGTTCTCGGTCTTGCGTACCTTGCCGCCGGTGCGGTAGGCGGTCAGGTGGTGCGCTTCGTCGAACACCACCAGATCCCAGCGCGGCGCGTCCAGCAGGCGCTTGATGCGCGCCGGGCGCTTCAGCGTGTCGATGCTGGCGATCAACCGGTCGTGCTTGGCGAAGGCATTGGTCTTGCGGTCGGTGATGTCGCCCTCGGAACCGAACACCTCAAACTCGAGGTTGAACACCTCGTTCAATTCGCGGTGCCAGTTGTTCACCAAGCCTGCGGGCACCACCATCAAGGCGCGGGTCAATTCGCCCCGGCTGGCCAGCTCACGCAGGATCAGCGCGGTTTCGATGGTCTTGCCCAAGCCCACCTCGTCGGCGATCAAGTAGCGCCGGGGTGAGGCGGTGGCGATGCGGTGCGTCAGCACCACCTGATGCGGCAGCAGGTCGATCTTGGCCGAGGTCAGCGCCGAGGCGCTTTCCATCACCGGCAGCGCGTGGGCCTCGTAGGCCAGCCACGCCTTGCGCCCGCGCTCCGCACTGCCGTCCACGGCGCGCAGGATACGCTCGGTGCGCGTGAGTTCGCGCCGCAGCCACGCCACCGGCACCCGGCGCTCGCCGACGCCGAAGAACGCGCGCAGATAGCCGTCACGCGCCGGGTCGAGGACGACACCCTGGCCGTACTCGTGGTGAGTGATGCGCTCGCCGGGTTGGAACTGAATCTCTGCCGTCATTCAGCCGTTCCTCAGGTAATCCGCAGGTGGAACAGGCCAGCGGGCTTGCCGCCGTCGCGCAGCAGGATTTCCTGCGGGTACTCGTTGGCTTGGCCCCACAAGATGCGGCCGAGGTCGATCTGATGCCCGTGGGGCGCGTGACAGAGCCAACCCACCTCATCGGTGGCTGGGTGCGCCCGGACGCGGTTGTGGCCGCCGGGCAGCCAGAACACCAGCGCGCCATCGCTGCCCCAGTCGTCCTGAAAGGACAGGATGGCGGGCTTGATCCCGTCGCCCAGCCACGCCTCGGCATCCGTGGGCGTCAGCAGATCGAGGCTGCCATCCAGCCCGGCCACCACCAGCGTCTTGCCGCCATTGCTCGGCAGGTCGTCCGGCCAGCTGCCCGGTGCTTTGCTGGCGCGCAGAAACTGTCGCAGGCTCCACACCTCGCTGGCCGCGCAGATCTGGTTGCGCGCTTCTTCGTCCCACACCCAACTGGTGCCGCGTCGCTGCCACACCGTGTCGCGCAGTTGTCGCATCACCCGTACTCCCCATCGTCATCGAACAAGGAACCCTGCGCGGGCTGGGGTGCCTGGCTGGCGTGCCATGCGTTGTAGATGGACACCGCACGCGACGCCGCGTTGCGGGTGGTCTGATCCGGGCCGTTACGGTGCAGCCATTCCAGCAACGGCTTCAGCGCGACGTGCGGTTTGAAGTTGTCGTTCTTCAGCGTGTCCGAGGCATTGATGCCGCTGCCGTCAAAGCACGCGCCGATCAGCACCAGCGCCTGATCCAGATCGGACGTGAGGCAGCGGCGGTGCTTGCCCGACCACTCGCGCGCGAAATCCAGCGCATCGGTGCGGGTGAAGACCTTGTTCTTCTCCGCGCACCAAGCGCGCTGCACGAACTCGTCCGGCGTGGTGATCGAGCCTTTGAGGAACTTCTGCAACTGGTCGCGCTTCAGCTCGGCGGCATGGCCGAAGGTGCGCAGGAACTGGCGCGAAATCGGCTCGGCGTTGACCGGCGGCGCTTCTTTGCCCTTGTCGGCGTCCTCGTCGATGAGCTGGTTGATACCGACCAGCGCATCGCGCACGGAGATGGTGCGGCCTTCATCGACGTAGACCTTGCCGTAGTGGCGCGAGAAGTATTCCAGCGCCTTGCCGCGCCGGATCACCTGGATGTCGGCCGCAGGCAGACCTTCCTTGGCGTGGTTCTCCAGCATCGCCTGCAACTGGCGCACGTCGGCCATCACCTCGCGGCGCATCCGGCCCCAGCTCACCGGCTTGGGTTCTTCGGTGCGTTTGCGGCAGACGTGGATGATGTCGTACTCGATGGTTTGTGAGCCAAACGTTCCCGGCTTCGAGCCTTCGCCTTTGGTCTCGTCCGAGCGGATCGGGTACGTCGCTTCGAGGTAGTAGCCCGCGTCGAACAGCGACTCCAGCACCGCCACCCACGGTTCGTCCTCGCTGTGATGGAAGGTGAAGGCGAGGATGCCGCCAGGTTTGAGCGCACGATGCGCCTCGCGCCAGCACTGCGTGAGCAGGCGCTGGTAGAAGCCGTCCGGGTCTTCCGGCTCGCGCGCGCGATTGGCGACCGCCTCCAGCGACTTGGGCGTGTAGTCGGCGCTGAAGTATTCGGGGTACTTGCCCTTCAGCGCGAGGCGCAGCCAGACGTAGAAGAAGTCGGACAGTTCCGAGTAGTGCAGCAGGCCGCCGAAGGGCGGATCGGTGATGACCAGATCGAGGCTGGCATCAGCGACCTTTGTGAGTTCGGTCGATGAGACACAGAAAACGTCTGCGCCGTTCACCGGGTCGTCCGGAAAGACTTTCTCGCTCTTGCCGCTGAACTCGTTAGCGAGCGCCGCATCTTTGCGTTTGATCCCCTCGACGCTTACTACATCCCACGGTCGGCTCGACCATTCCCTACCGCGAAGAATTACTTCAAAGGTTGATGACCACGGCCCGTAGCCCATTGGCGGGAAGACGCCGACTTCCACAACATTGCTCTTCGGGTGGTAGTTGCTGTTCGACATGCTGGGGGCGAGTTTGTCGAACGTCATGTGCCAGAACGAGAACATGTTCTGATTACGGGCATAGTTTTGGAATGCGCCTAGGACATACTCGCGCACCGACCAGTCATAGTCTCCAACTGTTGTGATGGCTTTCAACAGCAGCGCATTTCCAAGCAGCTGTCGCGGATTGAACATCGTCCACCAGTGCGTATAACCGTGGTTCGGGATGCCGCCGTTGTTCATGTGCGTCATGAAACCGTACGGCAGCTCGGAACGCGGCCAGTAGTCCTTCAGGTCGGCGTCCTTGCGCGCTTCCCACTCTGCAAACGCGGCGTCGTATTGCCGCGCGTGCGTAACGTCGTAGGCAGTGAAGAACCGACCGCCATAAGGCTTGCCCGCCGCATCGCGCTTGGGCGCGTAGCCCTGCACCGCGTAGGCCGCCACCGGCCCGGTCTTGCCCGTTGCCTTGATGCTGGTCAGCACATCCTGAGCCGTGCCGCAGGCTGAACAGGCGTAGTGCGATTTCTTCGGCACCGTGCCCTTCTCCGGCGCGAGCGTGACGCCCGTTTCCGGGTCGGTCACTTCATCCGGCAGCGCGCCGCGCACTTCCAGCAGGCGAATCTGCGCGGCGCGTGCCGCATCCCAGCGCGTGGTCGCCGCCACGTCGTCCTGCGCTGAGCCGCCGTAGGGCTGGCCGTTCGCATCCTGCTTCGTCTCGCCCGTCAGCCACTGCGGATGCACCAGCAGGCTCAGTTCCACCTTTTTGTTCTTGCCCTTGCCCAGATTCACCATCGCGGTGTGGCCGCAGTGCGGGCAGATCACGCCTTTCCTGCGGTCGAGCACGGAGTACGGCGCTTCGCTGGGCGCGACATAGAACGGCGCGTCGGGAGCCATGCGCGCGGCTTCTTCCTCCACATCGAAGGCTTCGCCGCATTTGCCGCAGCTGTGCTCCCACGACTTCACCGTCAGCGTCTTCACCGCCATCACCGGGCTGCTCATGATCGGCGTGCGGTGGCCGCAGCCCGTCACCTGACAGGGGCCGTGCTTGGCCCAGAAGGTGTAGATGATCTCCGGGCCTTCGTAGCGGTAGTCCTTGCGCTCGTCACGCGGGATGGCGAGCGGGTCGAAGTCGGCGGGCATTGCCTTGTTCGTCGGCAGGTGCGTCCACGTGCCCCTTTCACCCTGCGGGCCGTCGCAGAAGTAGTACGGCGTGATCTGCGGCTTGACCTCGGCCTCGATGTCGGCGAGCAGCTTCTTCACTTCCTCCAGATCGACGTTGGCCAGTTCCTGCTTGACCACGAACCACGCGACCGGGTTGAGGTCGTTGCCGACCATCTGCATGCCGAGGCGCGAGCCCTCCACCAGCGTGGTGCCGCCGCCCATGAAGATGTCCGCCACCTTCAGGTGCTTGAACGCGCCTTTCTTCTGGTGGTTGGCGTAGTAGTTATCCCATACCAGTTTGGCCGCGTGCGAAGGGTCGTCCGGCGCTTTCGTGGCCGCCGCGATCAGCATCGAGCGGAACACGCTGGAACGCCGCCGTGCCCACCACTTCGACATCTGGTAGATCGGCTTGCCCGCGTTGCCCTCGATGATCGCCACCTGATTGACCGGCAGGATCGGGAAATCCACCTCCAGGCAGGTCTTGGGGCGGTTCGGGTCGTTGAAGTCGACGGTTTCGAGTGCGACCGCCTT
>JBEOKH010000164.1:0-14016 GCA_040275625.1 Thauera sp.
GTTGCCCTTGAGCTTGCCGTCGAGCCATTCGCGGCAGTAGCGCGCCTGGTCGTCGACCCACCAGCGCGCCTTGGCGCCAGTGGTGTCGGTGAGCGTGCCGTCGGTGCCGAACTTGAGCGTGTAGGCGGCTTCGGTGCGCAGATAAACGCCAATGAAGGTGGCGCCGGTCAGCAGCTTCTCGAGCTGGGCCTTGTCGGTGATGAAGGTCTGCGCCAGCGCACTGCCGGATGCAGTGGCAAGGGCGAGGACGGCGAGGAGGGTGCGTGCGATTTTCTGCATCGGAGTCTTCCTTGTTGCGGGTTGTTTGCGATGGATATTCATACGGAAGGCGGACGTGATCAGCCGCGCGCGCCGAGCCTGCCGACGAGGCCGCGCAGGGCTTCATGCAGATCGGCGGGCATCACCACGAGCTTCGAGTTGTCCGACTCACCGAGCTTCTCGAGCGCGGCGATGTACTTCTCGCCGAGCAGGTACATCATCGGCCCGGTCTGGTCGCCAATGCCGGCCGACACGCGGCGGATCGATTCGGCCGACGCCTCGGCGAGCATCACCTGCGCATTGGCGTCGCGCTTGGCGGACTCGAGGCGCGCCTCGGCTTCCAGGATCGCCGCCTGCTTGGCGCCTTCGGCCTTGGTCACTGCGGCCTTGCGCTCACGCTCGGCGGCAGCCTGCAGTTCCATCGCGCGCTGCATCGATTGCGAGGGCTTGATGTCCTGGATCTCGACCGATTTCACCGTCAGGCCCCAGTCCACCGCCTCGTCGGCGATGCTCTCGCGCAGCCGCGCCTTGATCTTGTCGCGCGAGGACAGCGCCTCGTCGAGCTCCATCTCGCCGACAATCGAGCGCAGGGTCGTCATGATCAGGTTGCGGATCGCCTCGGAGAAGTCGGTCACGCCATACACCGCCTTGACCGGATCGGTGACCTTCACGAAGGCGATCGCGTTGGTCAGGATCACCGCGTTGTCGCGGGTGATGACTTCCTGCTCCTGCACGTCGAGGATGATGTCCTTGGTCACCAGCTTGTAGGCGACGCGGTCGAGGTAAGGGATCAGGATGTTGAGCCCTGGGCGGAGCGTGGCGTGGTACTTGCCCAGACGCTCGACCACCCACTCCTCGCCCTGTGCGACCAGGCGCACGCCCTTGGCGATGGTAATGACAACAAAGATCAATACGGCGATTGCGATCGCCAGGCCTTCGGATGCGAACACGTTGTTTGTCCTTGATTGATCAGGCTTTCGCCACCTTGACGTAGCTACCCTCGACGCTGACGACGCGCACCCGTTCTCCGGCGGCGATCGCGGTCTCGGCCACGCAGGCCCATTCATCCGCCCCCAGCACCGGGCGCTGGAAGCGCACCTTGCCGCGTTCGAAAGGTGCGACCGCGCTCACCAGCAGGCCGACCTCGCCGATCACCTCACCGGCCGCGGTGCCGATGAGGGTCTTGAAGCGCGAACGCCGCGCCACGCTGAACCACAGCACCGTCATCGCCATCGACGCGATCACCCAGGTCGCGATCTGCGACGCCAGCACCATGTCCGGCACCGCAAGCAGCACGAGCCCGGTCAGCAGCGCGCCGAGCCCGAACCAGATGATGAAGAAGGAGGGTACGGCGAGCTCGAGCAAGACCAGCGCGAGGCCGGCGATCTCCCAGTGCCACCATTCGAGAATCATCGCGTCGTTCATGGCCAGACTTTAGCGCAGCTCGGCGGGGAGCGGGTTCGCAAGCGCTGATCGGCGCCTGTGCAAGGTTTATCGGGCGGTGGGAAAGCTGTGACCGGTGGGTGTGGCGGATTGTGGATAAGTCGTGAATGCGGCCACGGGGGGTTTTTCGTCCACAAATCGTCCTTGCCTCCAAGGGCCCTCGTGCACGGGGTTTTGCTTGTTGCAAGAAGCTGATTCAGCAATGAAAAAGACACTTGTCCACAGAATCGGTCCGGACATGATATTTATGATCTTTTAAATCTTTAAATTCTGTGTACACCAAGAAGCGAACCCCTGCAGGCGCTTCCGCAAGCATGATCGTCCATGTAGGAGCGCCTGCCGGCGCGAACGCGGCGATTGGTTTGATCCGCGCGCCGCTTGCCGGCATGCAGCGTTCGCGCCTGCCGGCGCTCCTACATGGACGGCAAGCGGCCGCCAGATTCAGAACGGTGGATCGTTCGCGGCAACCGTCTGCATCACCGGCTTCTCCACCTGCAGGCGCGGCAGTTCGGCGCTCACACCGCCGGTTTGCGCGGGCGCTCCTGCCAGCTCGCCACCGAGCGCGCCGACCACCGCCGGCAGCAGGTGGGCGAGCTCGCCGGTCATCAGCGCGAATTCGGCGTTGAACAGCGCCTCGGCGTCGTCCTTGTCGGCATCGCCAACCTGGTCGCGCACGATGTCGAGGAAGTCGAGACGCTTGATCTCGAGCTTCTCGGTGAGCACGAAGCTGATGCGGTCATCGAAGGTCAGCGCAAGGCGCGTAGGCAGTTTTCCTGCTTCCAGGTGCCCCTTGACGTCGTCACCTTCGAGCGGATGACGCGCATAGCGCACCGCGGCCTTGTCCTCGGCCACCGAGCGCAGCTCGCAGTCCTGGTCGATCGTGAACCCCGCTGGGGCCTCGCCAGCGGCCAGCCAGCCGGCCATCGCACCGGTCGGTGACAGCTCGGTGCGCAGCAGCGTCAGCGGCAGGCTGTCGAGCGTGTGGCGCAGTTGCTCGAGCATGTCCTCGGCCTTGCTCTGGCTGCCCGCATCGACCACCAGCCAGCCATTGAGCGGGTCGATCCAGGCGAACATGCGCCGGCGGCGGGTGAACGCGCGCGGCAGCAGCTCCTGGGTGATCTGCTCGCGCAGCTCCTTCATCTGCTTGCGGCCGAGCTTGTAGCCCTGCTGCTCGGCCAGCTCCTCGGCGCGCTCGTCGGCCTCCTGCTTGACCACGGCGGAGGGCAGCAGGCGATGCTCGAAGCCGAGGCAGATCAGGAACTGGCCGCCCACGGCGTGCACCAGCACCTCGTTGCCGAGCGGCGACAGCCAGCCGCGGCTCTCCATGTCCTGGCTGCCGCAGGGGTGGAAGGGCTTCTTCGCGAGTTGTTCCTCGAGGCGCTCGGCGCTCATGTCCCAGGGCACCGGAAGGCGAAAGATCTGCAGATTCTTGAACCACATGTCGGGGGTGTTTCCTGTTGGTGAAATTGAAAGCGGGGGCCTTACTGCGCCAGCCCGCCGGACTCGGCGATCATGCGGATCACGCGCACGGTGTCGATGTCGGACTGGTGGTAGGCCGAGCGCACGAATTCGGCGTAGCGGCCGTCCTCGCCGCCCTCCGGTAGCGAGGTGCGATACGCGAAGCGCAGAAATAGGGCGCCCGGCTCGGGCTCCTCGATCGTGATCGTCAGGCTGCCGCCGGCGTGTTGCTCGTTGGCTTCGGATTCGAAGCAGATCCAGCGTAGCGGATCGAAGGTGACGCAGTCGCGGATGACCGCGTTGCCGAAGTGCAGGTCGCGCACCAGGCGGCCTTCGCTGCGCTCGACGATCCGGCAGGCTTCCAGGCCGGGCAGGAAGGCGCGCGCGTCTTCGGCACGGCAGAGCAGGCCGAACCATAGTTCCTCGCGGGAAAGCGGTCCCTGCAGGGGGTTGGCGAGATCATTGACCTCGATCAGGTGTTCGAATTTCAAGGCTGTCTCCTGAACGGGCAGGGCGGCAGTTTACCCGCTCGCACCTTCGCCCGCGATAACATGCGCGCCATGCAACTCGAACGCCTCCTCCATGCCCAGGGCTTCGGCAGCCGCAAGGAATGCCGCGCCCTCATCCGTGCCGGCCACGTCAGCGTCGCCGGCCAGCCCTGTGAAGATCCCAATGCAGAATTCGATCCCGGCAGCCTTGATGGCGCGGCGGGGATCGCGTTCTCGGTGGGTGACGAACAATGGCGCTTCCGTGCTCAGGCCTACGTCGTGCTGCACAAGCCCGCCGGCTACGAATGCTCGCAGAAGCCGACCTTCCATCCCTCGGTGTTCACGCTGCTGCCGGCGCAACTGCTGATCCGCGGCGTGCAGTGCGTGGGCCGGCTCGACCAGGACACGACCGGGCTGCTGCTGCTGTCCGATGACGGCCAGTTCATCCACCAGTGGAGCTCGGGCAAGAAGCGCACGCCAAAGGTCTATGAGGTCACCCTCAAGCACGCGGTGGAGCAGGAATTTGCCGATCGCCTGGTCGCGGGTGTCGAGCTCCACGACGAACCCGAGCCGATCGCGGCCGCCGCCTGTGAACTTACCAGCCCGACCACGCTGCGGCTGACGATCTGCGAGGGCAAGTACCACCAGGTCAAGCGCATGGTGGGCGCGGCGGGCAACCGTGTGGAGGTCCTCCATCGCAGCCGCGTCGGCGGACTGGATCTCCCCGCCGAGCTGGCGCCCGGGCAGTGGCGCTGGCTAGAAGCCACCGACCTGCAGCGCCTTGCCGACTTTGCGTGATGCCGGACCCACGCATCGCATGGCCCGATGGCCGCGATGCGTGCCGTGCACGACTAGAAGCGCATCTCCAGGTTGATGCCGAGCGCCCATGAGCGCTCACGCTCGCGG
Source organism: Thauera sp. (assembly GCA_040275625.1). Lineage (GTDB taxonomy): Bacteria > Pseudomonadota > Gammaproteobacteria > Burkholderiales > Rhodocyclaceae > Thauera. Next base: position 4,554 of record JBEOKH010000164.1, read on the forward strand.
TCTTCGCGCTGCGGCCAGTAGTGGCCGATGATGAATTCGCCGATCAGCCATTCGCGATAGACGGGCTGAGTCCATTTCATGAGCACGCCGTATTCTTCGACGTTCTCCCGCGCCCCGGTCTCGCCGGCCACGACCATTTCTCCCGACAACATCCGGTCGTCCCCGAAGCGGCGGAACAGTCCGAGACTGCTGCCCCAGGCGAAGTCGTCGGTCTTCTCCGAGATAGTGGTCGCGTTTCGCCAGTTCAGCGAGAGCTTCGGCGTGAACGCATGTTCGTAATCGAACGCGGTGGTCGAGCCGAACTGGTCCTTGTTGTTCCAGAAGATCGTCTCGCGGAATTCGATTCGATCCTGCTCGCTCAGCGCCCACTGCTTGCGATAGCGCGCCTGGGTGAAGAACTTCAGGCCACCACGTACACCGACACGAAATTCTAGGTTCTTGCGCAACCCCACGCCCAGACCAGCGAAACCGGTCTGATCTTCCCGCCGCTGCTCTTCGAGCAGGAGTTGCTCGCGAGTGAAGGTTTCGGACTGGTCGGTGAGCAGTTCGCGCTCGTTCTGCCGACCAATGAAAGCGTAAGCCCTGTCGCGCAGGTTGGGCAGGTCGAAGCGGGCACGGAAACGTACAGTGGTATCCCAGCCTTCGTCCTGGCGCCACAGATTGCGCAACCCGAGCCGGCCGTTCGTCACCCTGCCACCATCCTCGAACGGTCGATTGCCGAACCAGTCGTTGACCGACTCGCCCAACCACAGCGAAAACCCCCGGACCTGGCGGCGGGTGGTCTCGAGAATGCCCTCTTCCTGGGCCGCCTCCGGGCTGACCGGATTGGGCGCGGGTTCTGCTGCGCCTGCAACGGATACGATGAGCATCATGAGCAGCGCTGCGGCATGTCGTCTTGCCACGGTGAAACTCCCTCTTGGTGCAGCGCCGGGACTGCAGGATGGATTCTTGCGGAGACTTCAGTGGCGTTGTGCTTATGCCGGCATGTTGGTTCGAATGAATTTTACCTGCAAGGCAGCCCGTTTGCCCGGCGCAATGCGCAGGTTCAGGTTTGTTCTTCTGTTTTTATATTGATTTAAATAACAAAGAAGTAAACAGTGCGCCAAAAACTGGGGATAAGTGCTTCAAGCGTAACGCTGTCGGCACATTCAGCCGTCGAAGAACAGGTTGATAACCCTCTTGGTGGGCTGTGCGCGGTTTGTCCATCGTTTTGACGCCTTGCGCCGCTGGCGTCCTTGTTCACAAGTTGTCCCGCCTTTCTGCCCAGGATTGTTCACCACGATGATGGATTCCGTGCCCGCACCCCGCCCGAAATGGGAGATCTTCTGCGAGGTTGTGGATAACTTTGGGGATATCGGCGTCTGCTGGCGGCTGGCAAGGGATCTGGCCCGGCGCGAGCTGGCAGCGGTCAGGCTCTGGGTGGATGACTGGGCGGTGCTGACACGTATCTGTCCGGCTGCGAGCGGAATGGATCCTGCTGTGGGTGGCATGGTGGAGGGCGTGGAGTTGCGCCACTGGACGCGGGCATTTGTCGCATCCGCACCGGGCGAGATCGTGATCGAGGCCTTCGCCTGCGAGCTGCCGCTGGTGCAGCTTGAGGCGATGGCGGCGCAGGCGGTCGCACCGGTGTGGATCAACCTCGAGTACCTGTCGGCCGAGGACTGGGTGGCGGGCTGCCACGGCATGGCCTCGCCGCATCCGCGCCTGCCGCTGGTCAAGCATTTCTTTTTTCCTGGCTTCGACGCCAACACCGGCGGACTGCTGCGCGAACCCGAGCTGCTCGCGCGGCGGGACCGCTTCCTCGCGCAAGCGCAGGGCCGCGCGGCGTGGCGTGCGGCGCGCGGATTGCCCGCCGCGGGCGATGAAGGTCTGGTCGTGTCGCTGTTCGCCTACGAGCAACCCGCGGTGCGGGCGCTGCTGCACGCGTGGGAAAAAAGCTCCCTGCCGATCCACGTGCTGGTGCCGGTCTCGCGCATCCTGCCGGACCTCGCGACCGCGCTCATTTGCGCCATCCCCGAGATCGGCACCCGCATCGAGCGCGGTGCGCTTTGCGTTCACCTGCTGCCTTTCACCGACCAGGACCGTTACGACGAGCTGCTGTGGGCCTGTGATCTCAACTTCGTGCGCGGTGAGGATTCCTTCGTGCGCGCGCAGTGGGCGGCGCATCCCTTCGTGTGGCAGATCTATCCGCAGGCCGATGAAGCGCACCGCGACAAGCTCGAGGCCTTCCTCGCCCGTTACAGCGCCGGACTGCCGCAGGCGACTGCGGATGCGCTGGCGCAGTTCTGGCGCGCATGGAACGACTGTGCGGATCACGGAACCACGCCTGCCGCCGCATGGCCCGCCTTTGCCGATGCGCTGCCGGCCCTGGCGGCGCACGCTCGCGCCTGGTGCGAGGCCCAGGCCGCGTTGCCCGATCTTGCAGACCGCTTGACAAAATTCTGTTCGCACTTCAGAGACGGCGCGGGGTAGAATCGCGCGCTAATTTTTTCAAGGACATGCGGCCACGAGCCGCCTCCATCAATCCAGGAAACAGCATGAAAACCGCTCAGGAACTCCGCTCCGGCAACGTCATCATGGTCGGCAGCGACCCGCTGGTGGTGCAGAAGGCCGAATACAACAAGTCCGGCCGCAACGCCGCGGTCGTGAAGATGAAGTTCAAGAACCTGCTCACCGGCGCGCCGTCGGAATCGGTGTACAAGGCCGACGACAAGTTCGAACTCGTCGTGCTCGACCACAAGGAAGTGACCTACTCCTACTTCGCCGACCCGATGTACGTGTTCATGGACGCCGACTACGAGCAGTACGAGGTCGAAGACGAGAACATGACCGACGCGCTCAAGTATCTCGAGGACGGCCTGCAGTGCGAGGTGGTGTTCTACAACGGCAAGGCGATCTCGGTCGAACTGCCGAACAGCGTCGTGCGCGAGGTCGTCTATACCGAGCCCGCGGTCAAGGGCGACACCTCCGGCAAGGTCATGAAGCCGGCCAGGATCAACACCGGGTTCGAACTGCCGGTGCCGGCCTTCGTCGAGATCGGTGACAAGATCGAGATCGACACCCGCACCGACGAGTACAAGAACCGCGTCAAGTAAGCAGCACGCGCGTTTCGTGCTTGGCGAAAATGGGCCCGCGAGGGCCCATTTGCTTTCCGGATGTTGCAGTGTGCCCGCTGCGTGTTGTTTTCCGTGCGGGATCCCGTAACCTCGGGGTCCGATCCCTGGCTGTCGCTGCTCCACTGACGACGATGAAAACGCTGCTTGCCCTCCTTTCAGCTCTCGGCCTTGGCCTGCTGGCCGCCTGTTCGCCTGAACCTGCCGTGCACCAGGCGCCGAAACCTGCCGAGCCGCCGCCGGCTGGCGAACAGGCCCGGCAGGATGCGCGCGACGCCGGGCGGGAGGCGGTCGAGGCCGCGCGCGAGGCTGTGCAGAAGGCGGGCGAGGCCGCGAAGAAGCTCGGCGAAGCCGGTGCTGCGGCGGCACAGGCTGTGGTCGAGACCACCGGGCAGGAGGTGCGCGAGGGCGTCGAAGCCGCTACCGAGGCAGGCAAGGACGAGACGGTGCGCGACGCCAGGGAAGCGGCCGAGCACGCCGCGCAGCGCATCGCCGAAGCGACACGCGACGCCGCGCAGCGCCTGAAGGAAGTCGGCAAGGGCGCGATCGAGAGCTTGCAGTCCAAGGCGAACGACGCCAGCGCTGCCGCCGAGCAGCCCCCGGCGCCGGTCGAGGAACGCAGCGCTACCGACCCCGCCGGCGCATCGCCTGCCCGCTGACGCCTTGCGCCAGTCCGGGTCGCGAGCATGCGCACCGCATTTCCCCTGCGCCTGCTGCTGTGCTGGCTGTTGGCCGCGACGCTGTTCGGCACTGCGCTGCGGACCGCAGCGCCAGCGCTTGCGGCGTCCGGCGCTGTCCCCGTCCTGGAGGTCTTCGTGCGCGAGGGCTGCCCGCACTGTGCCGATGCCAAGCGTTTCCTCGCGGAACTGGCGATGCGCCGGCCCGGCCTCGAGATCGTTTATCGCGAGGTGGACCGCGACCCCGCCTCACGTGATGCGCTGATCGAACTCAGCCGCGAGGCCGGCGCCTGGCCGCCCGGGGTGCCGACCTTCGTCTTTGGCGCGCACGTGCTGGTGGGCTTCGATGACGCCGAACACATCGGCGCCGAGCTGGCCCGCCTGCTCGACGAAGCTGCGCCGCGGGCGCCGCCCGACACGATCGAATCCGGCCTGTTCGGCACCCTCCAGGCGAGCGAGATCGGCTTGCCGCTGTTTACGCTCGCGCTCGGCCTGCTCGACGGCTTCAACCCGTGCGCGATGTGGGTGCTGCTGTTCCTGCTGTCGCTGCTGGTGAGGCTGAAGGACCGCCGGCGCATGGCGATGGTGGCCGGCACCTTCGTGCTCGCCAGCGCCGCGGTGTATTACGCCTTCATGGCGGCGTGGCTCAATGTGTTCCTGTTCGTCGGCATGAGCGAGGCGCTGCGCATCGGCCTGGCGCTGCTGGCGATGCTGATCGGCGCCATCAACGTCAAGGATTTCCTTGCCGTCCGGCGCGGGGTGTCGCTGTCGATCCCCGAATCGGCCAAGCCCGGCCTCTACGCGCGGGCACGCGCGATCCTGAAGGCGGAATCGCTGCCCGCATCGCTCGCGGCGGTCGCGGTGCTGGCGGTGGTGGTCAATTTCGTCGAGCTGCTGTGCACCGCTGGCCTGCCGGCGATCTATACCGCGGTGCTCACTCGGCATGCGCTTTCGCCGCTCGCGCATTACGGCTACCTCGGGCTCTACATCCTTGCCTATATCGCCGATGATGCGCTGATGGTCGGTGCCGCGGTGCTCGCGCTCGGCAGTGGCAAGCTCGACGAGCGCGGCGGGCGCCGACTCAAGCTGCTGTCGGGTGCGGTGATGCTGGCGCTCGGGCTGGTGATGCTGTTGCGGCCGCAGTGGATGATGTAGGAGTACGGGAAAATCGCTTCGGAAAATCGCCTCATCGTCGGCCAGTTGCTGCATCACGCCTGGCCGATCCTGATCGCCCAGTTGCTGTCGATGACCATGATGGTCGCCGACACCCTGATCGCCGGGCACTATGGCACCGCCGACCTGGCCGGGGTGGCGATCGGCAGCAGCTACTACATCTCGGTGGTCATGCTGCTCACCGGCACGCTGCAGGCGGTGGCGCCGACCGTGGCCCACCATGTCGGCGCCCGCCGCCAGCAGGCGATCGGTCCGGCCTTGCAGCAGGGCTTCTGGCTGGCGCTGCTGCTGGCGGTGCCCGGGGTCGCGCTCTTGCTCAGCCCCGGCTATCTGTTGAAGCTGGCCGCGGTGCCGCCCGAAGCCGCGGCGAAAGCCGCCGATTACCTGGCGGCCACGGCGATCGGCCTGCCGGCGGTGCTGTTCTACCGCACCTTCTACGCCTTCAACAATGCGGTTGGCCGCCCGCGCGTGCTGATGGCGATCAGCGCGATTGCCACCTCGGCTCACGTCCCGCTCGCCTGGGCGCTGACCAACGGCAAGCTCGGCTTCGCCCCGCTCGGCGGTACCGGCTGCGGGGTGTCCACCGCGCTGGTCAACTGGCTCGCCTGCGCCTGTGGCCTCGCCTATCTGGTGCTCAATCGGGCTTACCGGCCGTATCGGATCTTCCACGCCTGGCAGCCGCCGCAGGCGAAGGCGCTCGGCCAGCTGCTGCGTCTCGGCCTGCCGATGGGCTTGTCCACCTTCATCGACATCAGCTCCTTCACCCTGATCGCCATCCTCGCTGCCCGCATCGGTACCGAGACCGTGGCCGGGCACCGCGTCATCGCCAACTTCACCGGCATGATCTACATGCTGCCGCTGTCACTGTCGATCGCCACCATGGTGCTGGTCGGCCAGTCCGCCGGTGCCCAGGACTGGCGGCGTGCAGGGCGTACCGCGCGCCTCGGCATGATGCTGGCGCTGGGCTTCGCACTGCTGATCGGTGCTCTGCTGTGGGTGCTGCGCGAGCCGCTGGTGTCGTTGTCGAGCGCCGACCCGGCGGTGCAGGCGGTGGCGCTCGGGCTGGTCATCTACCTGCTGCTTTACCAGTGTTTCGACGGCCTGCAGACCGTCGCCGCACATGCCCTGCGCGGCTACAAGGTTACCCTGCTGCCGATGGTGGTGCATACCTTCTGCTTCTGGGGTATCGGGCTTACCGGCGGCTACTGGCTGAGCTTCCATGCCCCCTGGCGTGCCGCCGCGCCCTCGGTGGCGGGGTTCTGGGAGGCCTGCGTGCTGGCGACGATCGCCGCCACGGTGCTGTTCGGGACGATGCTGCGCGGGGTGGCGCGGCGGCATGTGAGCGAAGGCGCGAGGCGGCCTGCGTGATCACCCTTTGCGGTGGATCGAGAAAATATAACTATCCTTGCGATGGTTTTTCACCCATACTGCACCGCAGCGATATTCAAGTCGTGTAGTTTGTTTGTTGGCGTATCCGATTTTTCGATCGAATCCCCCCAAGTCAATACCTCGCTGTCTTGATACTCGCCCCATGCAGGGGGCTTTCCCCATTTTCAGGAGATTCAAGACATGGCAACAGGTACCGTCAAGTGGTTCAACGATTCGAAGGGCTTTGGTTTCATCACTCCGGAAGCGGGTGGTGACGATCTTTTCGCCCACTTTTCCGCCATCCAGGGTCAGGGTTTCAAGACCCTCGCGGAAGGCCAGCGCGTAAGCTTCGACGTGACCACGGGCCCCAAGGGCCTGCAAGCGTCGAACATTCGCGCCGCTGACTAAGCTGCACTTCGACCGCGCGTTTTCGGCGCAGGTCGTCTCAAGGCCCGACACACGTCGGGCCTTTTGTTTTGTGCGCCCGGATGATCGCAGTGCGTTCGGGTATTGCGCAGCCGATCCCGGCTTGACCTTGGCTGATCACGGCCCGTGGTCAAGTGCCCCCGCCACCGCCGCCCTCCAGCGCGGCTGTCCGCGAGCGCTGCGCCGCCCGACCAGCCCCATCGAACAAGGAACGTTCAATGTCCCAGCTCATACAACGCACTGAACTCAAGACCTTCTATTACACGCCCGTCCATTGTCCGTTCTGCGGCGCGCGCGTCATGGGGGCCGACCCGACCGACGAGACGCGCATCACGGCGTGTCCGCACACGCTGTTCATCGCCCACGATACGGCGTTCGAATATCGATCGGCGCGCCTCGACAACAATCTCCAGCTCAACGGGATGTCTGAGCAGGAGATCGAGACAAGGTGGAGCGAGCACAAGCGGGGTATCGATGGATTTACCGACACGGTGAGTCTGCCCGATGCGATCAAGGTCGCTGCCTACGCGCCCGCGCCCTCGGCTTATGGTTCCTACTACGGCTTTGCGCCCATCGATTAGGGCATGGGCGCGGTATGTTTCACCGTCTGCACAGCTCGGCAAGGCAATTCACCACGGCTTAGTCGGTGCCGCGCCGCCACACCGCGGCCAGCGCCCCGAGCTTCTGCCAGGTCGACAGGCGTTCGTCGGACACCGCGTCGAGGAAGTCCGACAGGCGCTTCGATTTGACCATCGTGTATAGCGTCAGCGTCGTCGATACCACGAACACGAGCGCGAAATAGCCCAGGCGCTCGGCCATCGGCGATTCCGCCTCGGCGAGCAGGTTCATCCCCAGGAAACCGGTGGTGATGGTGCCGATGAGGCCGAAGATCGTCACCACGGTCAGGCGTACGACGGTGTTGGCCTGGCGGCGCAGGCTGTCGGCGTCAAGGTAGCTGTTCATGTCCGCGGTGCGCTCCTTGACCTCCGCATAGAGGTCGTCGGTGGCGAGGTGTGCGGTGGTCATGCGGAACAGCGCGCGCGTCTGTGCCTGCTCGGCAATGTCGTGGAACCAGTAGCGGTGGGTGAAGCGCAGGAAGCCCTCGAAGCTGGCGCGGATCGCGCGCTTGAAGCGGCGCACGCTCGCCGGGTCGGCGACGTGCAGGCGCTTGAGCGCCTCGACCAGGCGCTCGGAGAACATCAGCAGCGATGCCTTCTGGAAGTGCGCGATCAGGAACAGCAGGAAGTGCTGGTGGCGGAACTGCGCCAGCACGCCGCGCTCGCGGTCGGTGAAGTAGGCCGAGCGCGCGTCGCCGACCACGACCAGCGCGTGGCCGCTGCACAGGTAGCGGGTCCAGGGCGCCGCGCCACCGGCGGACCAGAAGCGGTCGTAACAGTAGCGGCGCTCGAAGTCGTCCAGATGGGGTTCGGCGTAGGGCAGCGCGGCGGGACCCGCGCCCTCCGCCTTGGGTTCATCGCGGGCGTCGGCAGGCCCGGCGCCGGTGACCAGGCCCAGGCGCACGAAATCATTGCGCGTGAGCGCACGCGGATCGTCGACCGCGAGGTAGGCGGCGAGCGGCATGCGGTGGTATTCGATCTGGCGGTAACGCAGCACGCCGCCCTGCTCCGCGTAGGCGCTCGCCAGCGGCTGCATCAGCCAGGCCCAGTGCGCGGCAATGCGCGGCGCGCGGTGGCGGCTGACGTGGGTCATGAAAGCGGCGCGCTCGTGCGCATCCGTCTGCGCCAGCACGCTGCCGTCGCGGCCGATCCATTCGGCGGCCGCCAGGCTGTGCAGCGCGCGGCCATCGGCGTTCCAGCCCGAGGGGTAGGCGCGCCCGGCGCGGTACATCAGCTCCTGCACCTGCGCCAGCGGCAGGTCGTTGCCGGCGACCTCGACGTTCAGGATCACCACATCGACGTCGAAGAAGAAGTACAGATGCACATGCACCACGTCGAGCGTGACCGGCGTGTCGCCCTCGCGTGCGGCGATACGTACCGCGGCGATGTCGCGGCGCCGGAACACGCGCATCGGCGGGCCGGCATCGGCATCCGAATCATCGCGGCGCAGGCGGCCCTCGCCGTACAGGAACTGCTGCACGTAGGGCAGGAAGGTGACGAACTCGGTGTAGTGGCGCTCCTGGAAGACGCTGCCCGCCAGCTCGGCATCGTGCTCCAGCTCGCGCCACGGGCAGGCTTCGCCCATGTCGCGCAGGATCTGCCACGGCCGCTGCTGCGCGCCCGAGCTCCCCGCGACCGGCAGCAGCCGCAGCGGCCACAGCAGGGCGAGGCGGAAATGCTTCACCATCGGCGCGGTGGCGGGCTCGGCCATGGCGTGTCTCCCTTCGCGGTCGCAGGTTGTCGTTCAGGCAGTTTAGCGACAGGCGAGGCAGATCGTCATTCGCGCCGGCGGTCGATCGCGCTTGTGCCGCTCACGCGCCGGCCCGCGCGTTCAGGTTTCGAGCCACTTCCGCTTTTCGGCCACCTTCGCCCACTCGTCCGCGTCGGGCAGCGCCGGATGCGCCTCGACGATGCGCGGCCACACCTTCGCCAGCGTGGCATTGAGCGCGAGGTATTCACGCTGCCCGCCGGTGAGCTCATCCTCGGGCACGATCGCATCCACCGGGCATTCGGCCACGCACAAGGTGCAGTCGATGCACTCCTCCGGATCGATCACCAGGAAGTTCGGGCCCTCGCGGAAGGCATCGAC
>JBEOKH010000165.1:0-3398 GCA_040275625.1 Thauera sp.
GCCGGCGAGCGAGCATTCGTCGGTGAGCGCGATCGCCGCATAGCCGAGGGCCGCCGCTTGCGTGACGAGCTCCTCCGGGTGGGAGGCGCCGCGCTGGAAGCTGAAGTTGCTCAGGCAGTGGAGTTCGGCATAGGGTGGGAGCACATCAAGACTGTATAAAAATACAGTCATCTAGGCAAGGAAGGGTTCGCGGCTTCCGCCGCTCCTACAGGGCTCCCGATGCGCGGCGCTTCCTGCAGGAGCGCCGGCAGGCGCGAATGCGGGCGCACGGGATCCGCGTCGCGATGGATCGGGCGCGGTGTTCGCGGCTTTCGTCGCGCCTGCAGAATCCCCGTGCGTTGGGGGGAGCGTGCTTGTGCGCTGAAGTGCGGGGGAACCGCAATCGCGGAATCGGGACGTGCTGTTAAACTTGCGCCTTTCGTAACACCGCTCCGGCTGTGCTGCCGGTCAAGCCCCCTGTCCAAAAATTCCCGGCTGCAAGGCCGCAAAGGAGACCTCCATGTCCTTGTTCACGTCCCCCAAGGCCCTGTTTGGCGCGTTGGCGCTGGCTTTTGTGATCTCGGCCCCGGTCCATGCACAGCAGAAATCCGTTGCCATCACCGCGATCGTCGAACACCCGGCGCTCGACGCAGTGCGTGACGGCGTCAAGGAGGCTCTGACCGCGGCAGGCTACGAGGAAGGCAAGAACCTCAAGTGGCAGTACCAGAGCGCCCAGGGCAACACCGGCACCGCGGCGCAGATCGCGCGCAAGTTCATCGGTGACAAGTCGGACGTGATCGTCGCCATCGCCACGCCCTCGGCCCAGGCCGTGGCGGCGGCGACCAAGGACATCCCGCTGGTGTATTCGGCGGTCACCGATCCGGTCGCGGCCAAGCTGGTGCCCTCGATGGCGGCCTCGGGCAGCAACATCACCGGCGTGTCCGACGCGCTCGAGCTCGACAAGCAGATCGAACTGATCAAGCGCGTCACCCCCAACGCCAAGCGCGTGGGCATGGTGTTCAACCCGGGCGAGGCCAACTCGGTGGTGGTGCTCGAGCAACTGCGCGAGATGCTGCCCAAGCATGGCATGAGCCTGGTCGATGCCGCCGCGCCGCGTTCGGTGGACGTGGGCTCGGCTGCGCGCAGCCTGATCGGCAAGGCCGACGTGTTCTACACCAGCACCGACAACAACGTCGTGTCGGCCTACGAGGCCCTGGTCAAGGTCGGCATGGACGCCAAGATCCCGCTGGTGGCGGCCGACACCGACAGCGTGGCGCGTGGCGCGGTGGCGGCCTACGGCATGGACTACAAGGCGATCGGCGTGCAGACCGGGCAGATGGTGGTGCGCATCCTCAAGGGTGAAAAGCCCGGCGCGATCGCCTCCGAGACCAGCAAGACCCTCGAACTGCATGTGAATCCGGGTGCGGCCCAGAAGCAGGGCATCACGCTGTCGGACGCGCTCGTCAAGGACGCTGCCAAGGTCGTCCAGTAACAACGCTCCCGCCGGACTCTTACGCGGCGGGTTAGCGCCGGCTGCGGCGGGCGCTCCCGACGGAGTGCCCGCGTCGTTTTCTCTCCAACGGTATTTCCCATGTCCCTCTACACCCTGCTCGGGGCGCTCGAGATCGGCCTGATCTTCAGTCTCGTCGCCCTCGGCGTGTACATCTCCTTCCGCCTGCTGCGCTTTCCCGACCTCACCGTGGATGGCAGCTTCCCGCTCGGCGGCGCGGTCGCCGCGACCATGATCGCGGCCGGCTACGATCCCTTCACCGCGACCATCGCGGCGACCATCGCCGGCGCGGTGGCCGGCCTGATCACCGGCTGGCTCAACGTCAGCCTCAAGATCATGGATCTGCTCGCGAGCATCCTGATGATGATCGCGCTGTACTCGATCAACCTGCGCATCATGGGCAAGCCCAACGTGCCCTTGATCACCGAACCCACGGTCTTCAACCTGCTGCAGCCGGAGGGCATGGCCGACTACGTGTTCCGCCCGCTGCTGCTGGTGTTCGTGGTGCTGGCGGTGAAGCTGCTGCTCGACGGTTTCTTCGCCACCCAGAGCGGGCTGGCGATCCGCGCCACCGGCTCGAACGCACGGATGGCGCGCGCGCAGGGCGTCAACACCGGGCTGGCGATCCTCGCCGGCATGGCGCTGTCGAACGCGCTGGTGGGCCTGGCCGGGGCGCTCTTCGCGCAGACCCAGGGCGGGGCGGATATTTCCATGGGCGTGGGCACCATCGTCATCGGCCTGGCGGCGGTGATCGTCGGCGAGAGCCTGCTGCCTTCGCGCAAGCTCTACCTGGCCACGATCGCGGTGATCCTCGGCGCCATCGTCTATCGCTTCTTCATCGCGCTCGCGCTCAATTCGGACTTCATCGGCCTGCAGGCGCAGGATCTCAATCTGGTCACCGCGGTGCTGGTGACGATCGCGCTGGTGGTGCCGCGCCTGCGCGCGCACTGGTCCGGCAAGAAAGGAGCCTGACATGCTGAAGGCAACTGACCTGCGCCTCACCTTCAACCCTGGCACGCCGATCGAGACCCAGGCCCTGCGCGGCATGTCGCTCGAGATCCCGACCGGGCAGTTCGTCACCGTGATCGGCTCCAACGGCGCCGGCAAGTCGACCTTCTTGAACGCCGTGTCGGGCGAGCAGCGCGTCGACAGCGGCAAGATCGAGATCGACGGCATCGACATGACCCGCCAGCCGGTGTGGGGGCGCGCGCGCCACGTCGCACGCGTGTTCCAGGACCCGCTCGCCGGCACCTGCGAAGACCTCACGATCGAGGAGAACATGGCGCTCGCCAAGATGCGCGGCGAGCGGCGCGGCTTCTCGTTCGCGGTCAAGCCGGCGCTGCGCGAGGAGTTCCGTGCCCAGGTATCTACCCTCGGCCTCGGCCTGGAGAATCGCCTGTCCGACCGCATCGGCCTGCTCTCGGGCGGCCAGCGCCAGGCGGTGAGCCTGCTGATGGCGGCGCTGCAGCCCTCGCGCCTGCTGCTCCTCGACGAGCACACCGCCGCGCTCGACCCGCGCACCGCAGCCTTCGTGCTCGAACTCACCGTGCGCATCGTCGCCGAGCACAAGCTCACCACGATGATGGTCACCCACTCGATGCGCCAGGCGCTCGACGTCGGCCAGCGCACGGTGATGCTGCACCAGGGTCGGGTCGTGCTGGATGTCTCCGGCAAGGAGCGCGAGGGGCTCGACGTGCATCACCTGCTCGACATGTTCGAGAAGGTGCGCGGCGAGAAGATCGACGACGACGCCCTGCTGCTGGGGTAGCGCGTGGGTGTTGCAGGGCGCGCCGTGCCGGTGACGAACGCCAAGATGGGGTACCGCGGCCTCGAATCGCCCGGGCATGTCTCGAAATTTTGCGTTTGTGATGAAGATTTTCGAGATTGTGTCCGCGGCTTGTTTCGGCCA
>JBEOKH010000166.1:0-5355 GCA_040275625.1 Thauera sp.
TGACCGAGATCCTGCATACCTTGAAGCAGGTGGTGTGCGTGAAGGGGTAGGGGATCGATGCGGGGTGGCGTCGCCAGGCCGCGCACGGCGACGGATCGGCTGGCACGATGAATTTCCCCGCAAGCAAATTCGTCCAGGACATGGGTGGCAGCGAGTGGTTCCGGTGCGCTCAGCTGCAAGCTCATGCTGCGTTGCTGCGCGAGGGTGCCTTGACTGCCATGAGACGCTCAAGCCCGGGACTAGCGACGTCCTGGCGATCGTGACCGCCTGAGTTCGGCCGTCATCAGTGGGATCGAACGCTTTGATTGGGCAGGGCAGACGCGGAGTGGGCTCGGTATGACGAGAGTATGGAAATGGTCAGCCTGCAAAGTTTCATCATCCGCCTGGCCGCTCGAGGTTGATGTAGTTCGCGGAGTTGAATCTCGGCGTGCAGACACACAGGAAGGTGACGCCTGGCGCCACCCGCGCCCGCGCAATCGAGCAGGCAGGGTCATGCGCGCAGTTATGGATCTCGACGATGTAGCACCGTTCGGGCGTCAGGAACTCGGTGCCTGGATCAAAGCTGGAAATCACGAGTTCTCCTGAACACATGTCGTCTAGAGCAGCCAGGAAACGACCGCGAAGATCACCGTAAGGGGCGCCAGATAGACGACGGACTCAGCCTTCAACGCGTTGCGGTAGCCGGCACAATCATACGGCTTGATTGCGTTGTCACCCGCGATGATCAGCAGATCGGCGGGTATGCCGGAGCAGTCACCACCTCGCGCGGTGAGCACTTCAGTCAGGCGGTCCAGTGCAATGATCACCCGGAACTTGCGCTGGATGTAGCTGCGGTCGACAAACCATGCCCCGAGAGTGAAGCCGAGGCTGAACAGATACAGTCCCCAAACCAGCGGCTTGTAGTCATGCGGTGCCTGGTCTCTTCCTGCCAGGCTCTGCAGCATGATCGCCCAGCCCCCGAAGGTCAGGGTCAGGAACCCGCTGCGGATCTTCCAGACAATGCCGTCATAGGCATGGATCGCCGCTTTCTTGCCGGCAATCTCGCCGAGCACGAACTTTTCCATGAAGTCGGGCTTGCCTTCGGTGTCTGGCATGCGGCACCCCGGTTGGTGATATGCCTCGAGAACGGCCAGTCGGTTGATCTCAGTCGCTTTCAGGATAGGCGGGGCAGCGTCGTCATTCCAGTGTGTGTCGGTGCGATCAGGCGCACTTCGACAACAATATCTAAGTTGACATAACACATATTCTCCTTGTTTTAAGATACGGAATGGAGCCCACCAAGGATGACGCCGCCGCCGATCTGCGCGGTGGCTTCATCCCTATTGCCCGGAAAATATGGTGCGGGGAAAGAGACTCGAACTCTCACGCCTTGCGGCGCTGGAACCTAAATCCAGTGCGTCTACCAATTCCGCCATCCCCGCACACTCCCGAACACGCTGAGCGGCGCGGATTATACACGCGCCGCCGCGTGCCCCGGCGAGCAGACGCCGATGTACTTCGATTCCGCACCGCAGGGTTCGCGGCTTCCGCCGCTCCTACACGCGTCACGTTTTTGCAGGAGCGCCGGAAGGCGCGAATCGGGCATGTCCGAACCCGAATACGCCCATCGCTACCGCACCGCAGGGTTCGCGGCTTCCGCCGCTCCTACACGCGTCACGCTTTTGCAGGAGCGCCGGAAGGCGCGAATCGGGCTGATGCGGCGGACCCGCTCAGGCAGCTCCGCGGCCGTAGGTGTCCTCGAAGCGCACGATGTCGTCCTCGCGCAGGTAGCTGCCCGATTGCACCTCGATGATCTCCAGCGGCACCTTGCCCGGGTTCGACAGGCGGTGGGTGTGGCCGAGCGGGATGTAGGTCGATTCGTTCTCGGCGAGCAGAAAGGTGCGCTCCCCGTTGGTGACCTCGGCCGTGCCCTTGACCACGATCCAGTGCTCGGCGCGGTGATGGTGCATCTGCAGGCTCAGCCTGGCACCCGGATTGACCACGATGCGCTTGACCTGGAAGCGTTCGCCGGCGTCGATCGAGTCGTACCAGCCCCAGGGGCGATAGACCTTGCGGTGGCTCTGGGTCAGGGTACGGCCCTCGGCCTTCAGGCGCGCGACCACCTTCTTGACGTCCTGCGTGCGATCCATGTGCGCCACCATGACCGCGTCGGGGGTCTCGACCACCACCATGTCCTCGCAGCCGACCGCCGCAACCAGCCGGCTGCCGGCGTGCACCAGGGTGTTGCGGCAGGACTCGAACATCACCTCACCGCGCGCCGCGTTGCCGTCGTCGTCCTTGGCGGACACCGCCCACAACGCATCCCACGCGCCGACGTCCGACCACCCGGCCGCCAGCGGCACGACCACGCCCTGCCCCAGTTCGGGGGCGGCGGCGAGCTTCTCCATCACCGCGTAGTCGATCGAATCGCTCGGGCTGCGCTCGAAGGCCGCGCTGTCCAGGCGGACGAAATCCGCGTCCGAACTGCGCCCGGCGATCGCGACGCTGCAGGCCTCGGCGATCTCGGGGGCAAAGCGGCGGATCGCGGCGTTCCACACCGAGGCCTTCATCATGAAGATGCCGCTGTTCCAGAAATACGCGCCGCTGGCCACATAGGCTTCGGCGGTGGCACGCTCGGGCTTTTCGACGAATTCGAGCAGCGCGCGGGCGCCCCCGCCGTCCTTCAGGACTTCACCGCTGCGGATGTAGCCGTAACCGGTCTCCGGCCGGTCCGGCACGATGCCGAAGGTCACCAGCGCCCCGCGCGCGGCAGCCTTGGCGCCGACCGCGATCGTGTGCTGAAAGGCGGCCTGGTCGGTGATCACGTGATCGGCCGGCATCACCAGCAGCACCGGATCGCCCTCCTCCTCCGCGACCAGCGCGGCCAGCGTGAGCGCCGGGGCGGTGTTGCGCCCGACCGGCTCGAGCACGATCTGCGGCGCGCGCACACCGATCTGGCGCAACTGCTCGGCGATGATGAAGCGGTACTCCTCGTTGGTGACGACGAGCGGGCGCGGATCGACCTCGCCGCCCGGGAAGTCCTTGAGCCGCAGCGCGGTCTCCTGCAGCAGCGAATGTTCTCCGGTCAGCGGCAGCAGCTGCTTGGGATAGCTCTCGCGCGAGGCGGGCCACAGCCGCGTGCCGGAACCGCCGGAAAGAATCACGCTCTTGATGGTCATGTTCGGGTTCCTGGGACCGATGTCAATCGAGAATCTCGCGCAGCATGCGCGCGACGCCGTCGCGCCAGTCGGGCATGACGAGACCGAAGCGCTCGCGCAGGCGGCCCGTGTCGAGGCGTGAGTTGAGCGGGCGCTGCGCGGCGGTAGGGTAGTCGCGGGTGGCGATCGGCGCGATCTCGCCAACTTTCAGCACCGCACCGAGCGCCCTCGCCTCCGCGATCACGAAGCTCGCGTAGCCATGCCAGCTCGTCTCGCCGCCGGCGGCGAGGTGGTAGGTGCCGCCCAGGCTGCGGTCGGCGCGTTCGGCACGCACCGCATGGGCGGTGACGTCGGCGATCAGCTCCGCGCCGGTGGGGGCGCCGTGCTGGTCGGCAATCACGGTCAGGCGCCCGCGCTCGGTGGCCAGGCGCAGCATGGTGCGGGCGAAGTTGCCGCCGCGCGCCGCGTACACCCAGGAGGTGCGCAGGATCAGGTGGCGGCAGCCGCTGCTGCGGATCGCCTCCTCGCCGGCGAGCTTGCTGCGGCCATACACCGACAGCGGACCCACCGGCGCATCCTCGCGCCAGGGTCGGTCGCCGCTGCCGTCGAACACGTAGTCGGTCGAGTAATGCACCAGCAGCGCGCCGACCTGCGCCGCCGCACGCGCGAGCACACCCGGCGCCTCGGCGTTGACGCACTGCGCGCGCCCGACGTCGGTCTCGGCTTTATCCACGGCGGTGTAGGCGGCGGCGTTGACGATCACGTCGGGCACCGCCCTGCGTATCGTCCGGTCGAGCCCCTCGAGATCCTCGAGATCGCCACGCAGCCCGTCGGCGCCGCCGCGATCGAGCGCGATCAGCGTGCCCAGCGGTGCGAGCGCGCGCTGTAGCTCCCAGCCGACCTGGCCGTTCTTGCCGAGCAGCAGGATCTTCATGCCTGTGCCTCGCGTCCGCCGTAGTTGCGCGCCACCCAGTCGCGGTAAGCGCCGCTCTGCACGTTGGCGATCCAGCCCGGGTTGTCGAGATACCACTGCACGGTCTTGCGGATGCCGGTGTCAAAGGTCTCCGCCGGGCGCCAGCCGAGCTCGCGCTCGATCTTGCGCGCGTCGATCGCGTAGCGGCGGTCGTGGCCGGGGCGGTCCTTCACGTAGGTGATCAGTCGGCTGTAGCTGCCGGCGGCGTCGGGGCGCAGCGCGTCGAGTAGCGTGCATAGCGTCGTGACGATGTCGATGTTGGCCATCTCGTTCCAGCCGCCGACGTTGTAGGTCTCGCCCAGGCGGCCGCGCGCCAGCACCTCGCGGATCGCGCTGCAGTGATCGCCCACGTACAGCCAGTCGCGCACGTTCTGGCCGTCACCGTAGATCGGCAGCGGCTTGCCGGCGAGCGCGTTGACGATCATCAGCGGGATCAGCTTCTCGGGAAACTGGTAGGGGCCGTAATTGTTCGAGCAGTTGGTGGTGAGCACCGGCAGGCCGTAGGTGTGATGCCAGGCGCGCACGAGGTGGTCGCTCGCCGCCTTGCTCGCCGAATACGGGCTGTTGGGCTCGTAGGTCTTGGTCTCGGTGAAGGCCGGGTCGCCGGCGCCGAGCGAGCCGTACACCTCGTCGGTGCTCACGTGCAGGAAGCGGAAGGCCTCGCGCTCGCCCTCCGGCAGCGCGCTCCAGTGCGCGCGCGCCGCTTCGAGCAGCATGAACGTGCCCTCGACGTTGGTGCGCACGAAGGCGCCCGGGCCGTGGATCGAGCGGTCGACATGGCTTTCGGCGGCGAAGTGCACCAGTGCGCGCGGCTTGTGTTCGGCGAACAGACGATCGATGAGCGCGCGGTCGCAGATGTCGCCATGTACGAAGAGGTGGCGCGGATCGCCCTGCAGGCTGGCCAGGGTTTCGAGGTTGCCGGCGTAGGTCAGCGCGTCGAGGTTGATCACCGGCTCGTCGCTGGCGGCCAGCCAGTCGAGCACGAAGTTCGCGCCGATGAAGCCGGCGCCGCCTGTCACGAGGATCACGGTGTTACCTCTGCCCTGTACGAAATGGCCGCGATTATCGCACCCGGAAGCCGGATCACGCATGAACGAGCGCACGGACGCGAGCCCGAGGCCGCGAGGCGCGCGGTCTTGCACGGGCGCTGCGCAGTCTGGGGACGACGACAGCCATTCGTCTGCGCAAAGGTTCGCGGCTGCCGCCGCTCCTACAGGGCGTCCGAAGCGCGGTGGTTCCTGTAGG